>JBAVTI010000169.1:0-3121 GCA_049696055.1 Paracoccaceae bacterium
GGATATGAAACGCGCAGCCTTTGCCGCCAACAAATACTTCAACTTCCGCACCGTGATACCCTGCCATTACGGCACCTTCCCATTGCTGGCCCAGAACGCCGACGAGTTGCGCGCCGGTCTGCCACCGGGGGTGACGGTGATCGAACCGCAAGTGCTGCAGCCGATCACCTTCTAGCCAAACCATCGCTATTGCCGGATCTTCCAGTAGTCGTGACTATCCGGTTCCGGCGGTTGGCCCAAGTCCCGCAACAGGTGGTTGCTCAAATAGCTGGGCAACCGCTGCACGGCCTTGGATTTGGGTCGGACCAGCAACAGTATCAGCGCCGCCAATACGGAAAGCCGACCGTGGCGGGCCAACAGACCTGCCATAACCTCAGAAGGCGTGGTGTCTTCGTAATCAAGCGTTACGTTCATTTTTATACACAGACCGACCGCGCCAAAGGCATGCCGGTTCCTTTGCTTAGAGTTTGAAATGTAGCCAAGACAAACGGATGAAGCCCCGTTATCAGCGGCCAATTGAGTTAAGGAGTTGAAAAATTGCCTGCTGTTTGGTCAGGCGATTGTTGCGTCAGCCTTGGTACGACCCGCGAAAGCAGGCGTTCGGCGTGCGCGTCAGCCCAACACACAGGCGCATAATCACTGCAAATTTGGTCATCGCACGCCTCCTGTGGTTGTTGGTTGAACTGCAGGTAAAATACAGGATTTGAACCAAACCTCAAAGCGAAAAATGCGGTTCAGATTTCATGAGCCACAATTCGGGCCTACCCTCGTGGCCCGCACGCAACATCACGCTTTCGGATCTAGCGCCGCTCGGCAAAGAACGCCTTCAACAATGCCTCGGCATCGCCAGCACTAATTCCGTCATAAACCTCGGGCACGTGGTGGCATTGAGGGTGCGAAAACACCCGCGCGCCCATCGCTACCCCCCCTGATTTCGGGTCAGCGGCCCCATAATACAGCCGCGCGACCCGTGCCCCCGAAATTGCCGCAGCACACATCGGGCACGGCTCCAGCGTCACATAAAGATCATGCCCGCCCAGCCGTTCCGATCCGGCCAATCGACAAGCTTCTCGAATGGCCAATATCTCTGCGTGCGCCGTTGGGTCACGCAGTTCGCGCACCCGGTTCCCCGCCCGCGCCACAACATCGCCTGCGGGCGACACGATAACCGCGCCGACGGGAACCTCGCCCCGTTGACCCGCCGCGCGCGCCTCATCCAGCGCCGCATCCATATGGCTGCGAAATCCGTTCATCCCGCCCGTGATGCCCCGCATGCCCCCTCGTTGACAAGCCTCCTTGCCCCTTCAGCTTTGGTCAAATATCCTGCACAGGTCCGGGGATGCAAAATCCCCGGCGGTTGCCGCCTTCGCGCCAACCCCTTAACGCGCAGGAACACCCACAATGGCCACCCCTCCGAAAGCAGATATCGCCAAAGAGGGCGACCGGATCGCCAAAGTCCTGTCGCGTGCCGGGGTCGCTTCGCGCCGCGAGGCGGAACGGATGATCGAAGCCGGTATGGTTGCCGTCAATGGCAAGGTGATTGATAGCCCGGCGCTAAACGTGACCGCAAAGGACCGCATTACCGTTGAGGGTCAGCCGATTGCCGCCCCCGAACCCGCGCGTCTGTGGCTATATTACAAACCCGAAGGCCTTGTGACCTCTGAAGCCGATGAAAAAGGCCGCGATACGGTATTCGATCACCTGCCAGAAGATTTGCCGCGTGTGATGTCTGTCGGCCGCCTTGATCTTAACTCTGAAGGCTTGCTGCTTTTGACCAACGACGGCGAGTTGAAGCGCCGTCTGGAACTGCCATCAACCGGCTGGCTGCGCAAATACCGCGTCCGTATCAAAGGCAACCCGACTGATCCCGATCTGGAACCGCTGCGCACCGGTATCACCGTCGATGGCGAACGGTTTCAACCGATGCTGGTGATCCTTGACCGCATTCAAGGTGCCAACGCATGGCTGACGGTAGGCCTGCGCGAAGGCAAGAATCGCGAAATTCGTCGGGCGCTGACGGCCATCAACCTGACGGTAAACCGCCTGATCCGCATCTCTTACGGCCCGTTCCGCCTTGGCACATTAGAGCCGGGCGATGTCGAAGAAGTGCGCGGCAAGGTGTTGCGCGATCAGCTTGGCTTTGATCCGCGCGCCGAAGAAGAAGGTGTCGCCGCGCCGAAAAAGCCCGCGCGCAAACTCGCTCCACGGCCGCAATCAACAACTGCGCGGTCCGACGCAGGCAAACCCAACACCGCCAAGCCGGGCGTAAGGCCGGGAACAAAGCCCGCACCGAAAGCTACGCCTTACGCCAAGCGCGCCTCCAAGCCCGGTCAGGGCAGCACTCTGGCGTCGTCCGATCCCACCAAAGCCGCGCCCCGCGCCAAGACCATACGCAAACCCGCAGCGCCACGTCGCCAACCCACCCGCAACAAGGGGGAATGATCCCCCGCTTTTCCGCCACAGCACCCACTGGATTGCTGCAGCCGCATCGCCTATAGTCCTAGCCGACAACCAAAGGGTTTCCCCCGACGGTGCAAAGAGGGCCAAATGTCCGGAACCACAATGCAAAATCTGGCATTCTTCTTGCTTTTGGCGTTGATGCTGTATGTAGCCACACTGGGAGCTGCCTGATATGGCTCAACGTTTTGGCGGAAAACACAGCCCCGATGGCACGGTCAACCGCGACCACGCCGAAGGGGGCGGCCTAAAGACAGCGCGCGCCACTGTCCCTGGTAATGCCTTTGACGGCAAGCGCCGCTCGCGGGCTGGTGGCCGCTCGAACATGCTTTTTGCGGTGCCATTGCTTTATATCGCCCTGGCGTTTCGCGGCGAACCGGCCAGTCTTGTTCTTGGCCTCGGTGCAGCTGGACTGATGCTGCTTGGTGCGTGGCTCACCCGCGAAGGCATTTTTGCCCACGAAGCGTTTGATGCCCGCAATGTCGCCCGGCGCCCCGCCTTTCCGCGCAAAATTGCCGGAGGGATTTTGATTGGCGCCGGCCTGATGGTGGGTGGCCTGATCGCCCAACAGGGCATACTTTATCCCATTCTTTTCGGCCTGATCGGCGCTGGGTTGCACCTGATTTCGTTTGGCCCAGACCCGTTGCGCGACAAGGGCATGGAA
>JBAVTI010000170.1:0-7383 GCA_049696055.1 Paracoccaceae bacterium
TTTGATTTGCTGCTGCAGGTGGCCGCGCCGAATACCCAAGTGCTGGATCAGGTGTTGGATCAAATTGGCGGCCTGACCGGGGTGCAGTCGTCCGAAAGCCTGATCCACCTTTCCACCCGCATTGATCGGGCGGTTTGAGGCGGGTTGGGTTCCTTCGGCATCAGATTTCACCCCAAGAACCGGGTGAATTCGATGGTATTGAATCACGTAGAACGCATTCGCTTGAGCCAAAAAGGCACGTATGCTGCACGTATGTTTTGCGTATGGCTTACGTATGGCTTTCGTTTCAGCGCGGCACGGCCTTGGCACGGGTACTGAGGCCCGCACAAGCCGTGCCGAAAGACAGCGCCGAAAGCGCAGTGGCCGCCAGCCCTGCCATGCCAAAATAAAGGCCCATGCTGGAAAATGGGTCCGGGGCGACTTCGATCCGGTCGGGCGTTGCGGGGTCAACCCAGAGTGTCACTTTGTCGCCAAGACGATGGGTGAGGTAATAGCCCGCGCTGACCTTGCGCGGCGCTTTGTATTGCCTGTTGTCCGGCATCGTGAATTGGAAGGTCAGTCCGTATTTCGACAACTTTGGTTTGCGCCCATGAGGCCGCTTGGCATCGTGATCAATGACGTGACCAATGACTTGGATCGCGCGGGCATTGAAATTAAACTGCTGCCAGAAATACCAGCCAGAGCAGCCCAAACAAAGGAGGGCCGCCAGTGCCAGTGCCAAACCTTGCGCCTTCAATCGCATACTGCCCCCCTTTTGCGCTTGATCGCCGATATCCGTGGCAAAACTTTGGCACCGGGCGGCAAGGCGTTCTATAATCTGGCGCTTGGCCTTGGCCCCCCGATTGGATAGAGGAAAGCAACGCTTTCAAGGATGCTGCACATGCCAATGGAAAAGACCTTTAACGCCGCCGAAGCCGAAGCGCGGCTGTATGCTGCCTGGGAAGACGCAGGTGCGTTCAAAGCCGGGGCGAATGCGTCACGTCCCGAGACGTTCAGCATCATGATCCCGCCGCCGAACGTGACCGGCAGCCTGCATATGGGGCACGCGTTCAACAACACGCTTCAGGACATTCTGGTGCGCTGGCACCGGATGCGCGGGTTTGACACGCTGTGGCAGCCGGGCACCGACCATGCGGGGATCGCCACTCAGATGGTGGTGGAGCGCGAACTTGCCCGCACCCAGCAACCCTCGCGCCGCGAGATGGGGCGTGAAGCGTTCATCGCAAAAGTCTGGGAGCAGAAGGTTAAATCCGAGGCCACCATTCTGGGGCAGCTGAAACGGCTTGGCGCGTCGTGCGATTGGTCGCGAACGGCGTTCACCATGGACACAAATTTCCATGACGCGGTGATCAAGGTTTTTGTCGATATGTACACCAAGGGCCTGATCTATCGCGGCAAGCGGTTAGTCAATTGGGATCCGCATTTTGAAACGGCGATTTCCGATCTTGAGGTCGAGAATATCGAAGTGGCGGGCCATATGTGGCACTTCAAATATCGCCTCGCTGGCGGCGAGACCTATGAATATGTCGAAAAGGATGCGGACGGCGCGGTGACCCTGCGCGAGACCCGCGATTACATCGCGATTGCCACCACCCGGCCCGAAACCATGCTGGGCGATGGCGCGGTGGCGGTGCATCCGTCCGATACCCGCTATGCCGGGATTGTGGGCAAGATGGTGCATCTGCCTTTGTGTGATCGTTTGATCCCGATCATTACCGATGAATATCCCGATCCGCTGTTTGGCTCGGGCGCGGTGAAGATTACCGGGGCGCATGATTTCAACGATTATCAGGTGGCGAAACGCGGCAACCTGCCAATGTACCGGCTGATGGACACCCGCGGCAACATGCGCAGCGATGGTGCGCCCTATGCCGAGGCGGTGGCGCGGGCGCGCGAGATTGCGGCAGGCTCTGCGACCGATGAGAACGAAGTTGATACGCTGAACCTTGTGCCCGAAAAGTACCGCGGGTTGGACCGGTTCGAGGCGCGCAAGCTGGTGGTGGCCGATATCAATGCGCTGGGTCTGAGTGTTTCGACTTTGGAGAAGGTGATTGACCCTGAGACCGGATCGGAACACCTGACCCGCGAGCCGGTGGTCGAGGCGAAAAAGATCATGCAGCCGTTTGGCGACCGCTCGAAAGTTGTCATCGAGCCGATGCTGACGGATCAGTGGTTCGTCGACACCGCCAAAATCGTGCAGCCTGCGATTGATGCGGTGCGCAACGGCGATACGGTTATTTTGCCAGAACGCGATGCAAAGGTGTATTTCCACTGGCTGGAGAATATCGAGCCATGGTGCATCAGCCGCCAATTGTGGTGGGGGCATCAGATTCCGGTTTGGTATGGCCTGAACCTTGATGTCGAGGGATTTACCGACGACGAAGGCGACAACGCGCTGGACGAGGTAGAGATGCTGCGCGTGCTGGGTGATGGCGGCTATATCGACCGCGAGGCGCGCCACCACTGTGCCGCCGATCTGGGCGCGGTAAGCGAGCGTTTCCGCGATGATCTTGCTGCCTTGCCGCATCCGCTTAACGCGGCGCGGATCGTTGAGGTTGCGGATCGTCACGCCGCTGTTGCAGCGCTGGCCGCAGCATTGGCCGACTACACCATCAGCCAAGACCCCACGCATCTGGTGTACCCGCTGTGGCGTGACCCGGATGTGCTGGATACTTGGTTCTCATCGGGTTTGTGGCCAATTGGCACGCTGGGCTGGCCGGAGAATACCCCGGAGTTGCAAAAATACTTCCCGACGTCGACGCTGGTGACCGGCTTTGACATCATCTTTTTCTGGGTCGCCCGGATGATGATGATGCAGTTGGCGGTGGTGGATCAGGTGCCGTTCAAAACGGTGTATGTGCATGCGCTTGTCCGTGACGAGAAGGGCAAGAAGATGTCCAAATCCTTGGGCAACGTGCTGGACCCGCTTGATTTGATTGACGAGTTCGGCTGCGATGCCGTGCGCTTTACCGTAACCGCGATGGCGGCGATGGGGCGGGATCTGAAGCTGTCGACGCAGCGGATCGCGGGTTATCGCAATTTCGGCACCAAGCTGTGGAACGCCTGCCGCTTTGCCGAAATGAATGGGGTTTGGGAGGGGCACAAGACAAGCGCGCTGCCCCCGGCTGTGAAAGCGACGGTGAACCGTTGGATCATCGGCGAATGCGCGAAGGTGCGGATCGAGGTCGATGCGGCGCTGGCGGAATACCGCTTTGATCAGGCGGCGAATGGGCTTTACGCCTTTGTCTGGGGCAAGGTTTGCGACTGGTATGTGGAATTCGCCAAGCCGTTGTTTGACGGTGACGATGCGGATGAGACGCGGGCGACGATGGGGTGGGTGCTGGATCAATGCATGATCCTTTTGCACCCGATCATGCCATTTGTGACCGAAGAGTTGTGGGCCACCACGGGAACGCGGGCCAAAATGCTGGTGCAT
Source organism: Paracoccaceae bacterium (assembly GCA_049696055.1). Lineage (GTDB taxonomy): Bacteria > Pseudomonadota > Alphaproteobacteria > Rhodobacterales > Rhodobacteraceae > JBAVTI01. Next base: position 3,437 of record JBAVTI010000170.1, read on the forward strand.
ACCGATTGGCCGACCTATGGCGCGGAACTGGTGGATCCGGCCTCGGACCGGGAAATGAACTGGGTGACGACGCTGATCGACGAGGTGCGCTCTGCCCGGTCGCAGATGCATGTACCTGCGGGGCTAAAGCTGGATATGCTGCAAATCAACCTTGATGCGGCGGGCAGCAATGCGTGGGCGCGCAATGAGGCGTTGATCAAGCGTCTGGCGCGGTTGGAAAGCCTGGCCCCTGCGGCGGCGGCGCCCAAGGGGGCGATTACGGTGGCGGTGGAAGGCGGTCTGTTTGCAATCCCGCTGGAAGGCATCATCGACATCGCCGAAGAAAAGGCGCGACTGTCCAAGACCATGGAAAAGCTGGAAAAAGACATGGGTGGCCTGCGCGGGCGGTTGAACAACCCGGCCTTCGTCGCCTCGGCCAAGGAAGAGGTCGTTGATGAAACCCGCGAGCTTTTGGCGCAAAAGCAAGACGAAGCCGCAGCGCTAACCGCCGCCATGAAACGTCTGGCGGAAATCGGCTGACCTTTCTTCTGTTCAAAAATATCCACGGGGGGTGAGCCCCCGCTGGGGCGAGGGGGGCCGTGCGCCCCCTTCTTTTTCCTCCGGGCGTATCGTATATTTTCCCCATGGAGGCTACGATGAGTTGGCTGAGCAAACGTGCCGAACGTCAGATGTTGCTTGCCCGCGCCAAGGGGCAATTGTCCAACCTTGAGGGCGAGGGCAAACCGCTGCCTGACCACACCGGCGACGCCTTTGTTGACCCCGGTGACGCGGTGGGATTTCGGATCATGGCCGAAGCGGGCGTGTTGCCCGAGGAAATCATTCTGAAAAAACAAGCGATTGAACAGCGCAAGCGGCTGGCACTGCTGTCTGATCCGGCGGAACGCAAGGCTGCGATGGCCGAATTGGCGCGGCTGGAAATGCGCCAAGCGATTGCAGAAGAGGCGCGCAGGAAGTTCCTGAAAGGGTGACTTTTTGCCGCCAATCCTATCGCCACCCTTGCGCAGGCCCATGGTTTCGCGTTGAAATCGCGGCATGACCGATCCCAGATACACCCCGCTTGTCGCCTCATTGCCCTCTACCGTGCCTTTCGTCGGGCCGGAAACGCAGGAACGGGCGCGCGGGCAGGCGTTTCGCGCCCGGCTTGGGGCCAACGAATCGATGTTTGGCCCTTCGCCCTTGGCCGTGGCCGCGATGGCGCAGGCGGCGCACGAAGCGTGGATGTATGGCGACCCCGAAAACCATGATCTGCGACAGGCACTGGCGGCGCATCACGGAGTTGGGGCGGAAAATATCGTGGTCGGTGAGGGCATCGACGGGCTGCTGGGCTATCTGGTGCGGATGCTGGTTTCCCCCAATGATGCGGTAGTGACGTCGGATGGCGCCTACCCGACCTTCAATTTCCACGTCAGCGGTTATGGTGGTGTGCTGCACAAGGTGCCTTACCTTGGCGACCACGAAGACCCGCAGGCGTTGTTGGCGATGGCGCGCGCCACCAAAGCCAAGCTGTTGTATCTAGCCAACCCCGACAATCCGATGGGGTCGCACCATGCCGCCGAGACAATCCGTGCCATGATCGACGCGCTGCCCGACGGCACGCTGATGGTGCTGGACGAAGCCTATATTGATCTCGCGCCGCCCGGCACCTCACCGCAAATCGACGCCGACGACAGCCGCGTAATCCGGATGCGGACATTTTCAAAGGGCTATGGCATGGCGGGGGCAAGGGTGGGCTATGCGGTTGCAGCCCCCGGTTTGATCACAGCCTTCAACAAGGTGCGCAATCATTTTGGCGTGGGCCGCATCGTGCAGGCGGGGGCAATGGCGGCGCTGGCGGATCAGAACTGGCTGGCGGGGGTGCAGGCGGCGGTCGTTGCAGCGCGCGCGGTCATGGGGCGGATTGCGCTGGAAAATGGGTTGGTGGCCCTGCCCTCTGCCACCAATTTCGTGACGCTGGATTGCGGGATGGATGGCGACTTTGCCCGCGACGTTTTGCAGGGGTTGATTGCGCGCGGCATCTTTGTGCGAATGCCGTTTGTCGCACCACAAAACCGTTGTATCCGGGTTAGTCTGGGGGATGCGGCGGCTATGGCTGCCTTTGCCGAAGCCCTGCCCGGTGCCTTGGCACAGGCGAGGTTGGCGCGACAAAAGAGCTGATCAAGGCATTTCGTGTGTCGCTTGATCCCTAAAACATCACAAATTCGCCCGCTCCTGGGGCGGATTTGTAAGGCATGACAAACGCAAAACGCCTTATTCGGCTGCGACGTCCGGGCGGGCGGGGCCGAGGGCCGGGGCACCGCCATGCAATGGCGGCAGAACCGCCGGAGCTTGGCGGGAAAACAAAACCGGGGTTTCGACGTCGGCCACGGCCATCGGAACAACTGCGGTTTCTTCCGACAAAACCCGGCGGAAAATCAGCATGTGCTGAAAGCTGGTGGATTTGCCGGTAAAGCCCACGCGCTCTTCGCAGGGCAAGGTATCGGCGCGCACATAGTCCCAGCCGTCGGCACCCAGATCGTTCATCAGCTGGGTTAAGGCATGGGCAAAACGGTCTTCGGTGGTTTTCAAACCGCGCACTTTTTCGCCGCGTTTTGGCGCAGGCAAGACTTTGTATTCGAACCGCTGCATGAAAATCTCCCGACGCAAGCAAATGTAATATCGCAGATATGCCGCGCAAGGCCAAGATAGCGTTGGAAAATTTGGGATACGCGTGGCGGTTCCCCGCCGGACAAATGCCAAGGGGCGGATATAGTATCCGCCTCTTGGTCTATCGCAAACTGTTGGGCTGCGCTGCGTCAGAGGCCCAGTTTTTTCGCCACAAGATCGTTGACAGTGGCCGGGTTGGCCAAGCCGCCGGTGGATTTGATCACCTGCCCTACAAACCAGCCTGCCAGTTTCGGGTTGGCGCGGGCCTTTTCGACCTGCCCCGGATTGGCGGCAATGATCGCATCAACCGCAGCCTCGATTGCGCCGGTATCGGTGACTTGCTTCATGCCATGGGCGGCCGCGACTTCGGCGGGATTGCCGCCTGTCGTCCACAAGATTTCGAACAGCTCTTTCGCCATCTTGCCCGAGATTTCGCCCGACGCGATCAGATCAATCACACCGCCCAGTTGCCCGGTGGAAACCGGGCTATCAGCGATGGTGAGACCTTCTTTGTTCAGGCGGCCAAACAGTTCGTTGATGACCCAGTTTGCGGCGATCTTGCCATCACGGCCCTGAGCGACGGCCTCGAAAAAGCCAGCGGATTCGAGATCGGCGGTAAGCACGTTGGCGTCGTAATCAGTCAGGCCGAAATCGCCCATGAAGCGGGATTTCTTGGCGTCGGGCAGCTCGGGCATCGATGCGGCTATATCATCGACCCATGCTTGGTCTATTTCCAGCGGCAGCAGATCCGGGCAGGGGAAATAGCGGTAGTCGTGCGCCTCTTCCTTGGACCGCATTGAACGGGTTTCGTTCTTGTCGGGATCATACAGCCGGGTTTCCTGAGCGATGCTGCCGCCGTCTTCCAGAATGGCGATCTGGCGGCGGGCCTCGTAGTCGATGGCAAGCTGGATAAAGCGCATGGAGTTCATGTTCTTCAGCTCGCATCGCGTGCCAAGGTGGGCGAAATCCTGCGTGGCTTGGTATTTTTCATACTGGCCGGGGCGACAGACCGAGACGTTGACGTCGGCGCGCAGGTTGCCGTGCTGCATGTCGCCGTCACAGGTGCCCAAATAGCGCAGGATCTGGCGCAGTTTGACAACATAGGCGGCGGCTTCTTCGGGGCCGCGAATATCGGGGCGCGACACGATCTCCATCAGGGCGACGCCGGTGCGGTTGAAATCGACAAAGGACATGTTTGGGTCCATGTCGTGGATCGACTTGCCGGCATCTTGTTCAAGGTGGATACGCTCAACCCGCACCAGGCGGGCGACGCCGGGAGACATTTCGACCAGCACTTCGCCCTC
>JBAVTI010000171.1:0-13393 GCA_049696055.1 Paracoccaceae bacterium
TATTTCAAAATTATTTCAATGGGTTGATCAGACAGCCAGTTTCGCGGCAATGGTCACCAGACGCGTAGCCTGATGGGCAATGGCAGCCTTTGCTTTCTCGTCGAACGGCGTGCCTTGGGTGTGGCTGTAGCCATAGGGGTTGCCGCCCGCCGCACCGACTGCCGGGTCGGTATAGCCGGGGGCGACGATCACGGAACCCCAATGCAAGAAGCTGGTGTAAAGACCAAGGATGGTCGCCTCTTGCCCGCCATGCACGTTGGCAGCCGAGGTCATGGCGCTGACCGCTTTGTTGGCCAAGGCACCGGCATACCACTGGCCGCCCAGTGTATCGATAAAGGCGCGCAACTGGCTTGGTGCGCCGCCAAAACGAGTGGGCGCCGAGAACAGATAGGCGTTGGCCCATGCCATATCTTCTGGCGTGGCGACCGGGATTGATGCGGCGCGCTCAGCCTGCGCTTTCCAGCCTTCCTGGCTGTTCACGACAGCCTCGGGGGCGGTTTCGGCGACGCGAAGCAACTTGACCTCGGCCCCAGCCGCACGCGCGGCTTCTGCAGCGATTTCAGCCATTTGCTGGTTGGTGCCGTAGGTCGAATAGAACAGGATGGCAAGTTTGACTGACATTTCTGTGGTCCTTTGAATAATGATCAACTCAAGGTAGGCTTCTGCTCTTCGTTGAACCATTGAAGAAATACACACTCGTCATGTGCGCAGGCGCACCGACACAGGAAGATCTAGTTTTTCCTTTTCAGCATTTCTTCGCTTGCCAGATTGCGCCTATAGTCGGCGCGCGCGGCGAAGCAAGACTAAGGACCGCGCAGCACAAATCGAATACTTAAGGAGAGACAGGATGATGCTTCCTTTGGCCCGCAGCGCAGCAGTGATGGCGTTGATTGTGGGATTTGCGGCCCCGGTTTTCGCAGGGCCGACCGTCGACAAGGCAACCGAGATCGAGGCGATGCTTGCCGCAGGCGATACCGCCGGGGCGATGGCCGGGGCGCAGGCGCTGCTGGATCAGGTTTGGGCGGATCTGGGCGTTATCGGTTTTACCAACACCGTTCTGGTTGCAGAACCTGCCAATGGTTTTGGCAACTACATCCCGCGCGCTGATGCTGTTTTCAAGGTTGACGAGCCGATCATGATCTACGCCGAGCCCTATGGTTTTGGCTATGGCGAGGCCGCGCCTGGCGTTCTTTCCATGGGGTTCGACGTCGATCTGAAGGTCACAAATGACGCGGGCGAAGTGTTGGGCGAATTGGTTGACCTGATGCAGATGGAAATCAAATCATCCTACAAAAACAAAGAGTTCCAAGCAAACCTAACCTATACATTGACCGGGCTTCCGCCGGGAAAATATGTGCTTTTGACCACGATGCGCGATAAGAATTCGGACCGGACCGGATCGTTTGAGACCGCGGTCGAATTCGTCGCTCCATGATATTTTCCCCCCTTTGCCAATTGGTGACGGGGGGATACTCTGGGGCATGGTATGACCACGAACCTACCCATTCTGACGATCACCCTGAACCCGGCGCTGGATATTTCCACCGGGGTAGGCAAGATCGTGCCGGGCCCAAAACTTCGCTGCACAGAGCCCACTTATGACCCCGGCGGAGGCGGCTTGAACGTCAGTCGGGCGATCGTGGCATTGGGCGGAAACAGCCTTGCTTTGGTCGCCTTGGGCGGGGTGACGGGCAAGCGGCTGGCCGCGCTACTAAAGGCGGAAGGTGTTGATTTTGAAGCAATTTCTGCACCCGGCGATACACGCTACAGCATGACAGTGACCGAAGGAACCTCGGGGCTGCAATACCGCTTTGTACTGCCCGGACCGGTCTGGCAGGAGGCCGATCAGGTGCGGGTGTTTGACCGTCTGGCCAGCGAGGCGGGGCGGGGGGGATTTGCGGTCATCTCGGGCAGTCAGCCGCCGGGGATGGCGGCGGATTTTCCGGAAAGGATGGCGGAGGCTTTGACGGGGATCAGGGTGGTGTTGGATACCTCGGGCCCGGCCTTGGTGCAGGCGGTGACGCATCCTATACCGGATCTTGCGGTGTTGCGGATGGACAGTGAAGAGGCCGAGGCGCTGGCGGGCGACCCGCTTGAAAGCCGCAAGGACACCGCCGATTTCGCGCAAAGTCTGGTGCGCAAAGGTGCCGCGCAACAAGTTATCATTGCGCGTGGGGCGGATGGATCGGTATTGGCCGACAGCGATAAGCGGTTGTTTTCAAAGGCAGCTTTGGTGCCCGTGAAAAGCAAGGTTGGAGCGGGCGACAGTTTTGTCGGCGGCTATGTGCTGGCACTGGCGCAGGGCGACGCCGTCGAGCGTGCTTTGGCGCGGGGGGTTGCTGCGGCCTCGGCGGCGGTGATGACCGACCCCACCGAACTGTGCAGGCGTGCGGATGCCGAACGGCTGGTGGCGGAATGTCTGGTAAGCGCCGTCTAGCGAAACCTTGGCGCAACGTGGATTAACCATCTGAAAGTGCTACGTTTTTCAGGTATGGCAGACGTATGTTTTACGTATGGCTTTGCGCCATACGTAAAATTGCGGTTTCGGCGTTAACGAATTTGGCGCGTGGGGGGTGCCCCTTGCACCTTTTGGGGCGTGGTTTGTCAGCGCGGAGCAACCGAAAGGGGGCGACGAGCGGCGGTCAGAACCGCACTTCGGCCACCACGGCGCGGTGATCTGACGGCCATGGCATTACCTTGATATCGGTGCGCGGGCCGTCCTCACCGACGATCGCGGCGGCTGTCACTTGCAGCCCGGCACCCTTGGCAAAGACGAAATCGATGCGATCGGGGTGATCATCAACAGCAGCTTCCTCATAGCGTGGGGTCCAAGTGAAGGCGGGCTTGGCGACCGGATCAGGATAGATCTCACGGTAAGCATCCACAAACCCGGCGTCAGCCAGCCGTTTGGTGGTAGGCCATGCCACCACCGTCGGATGGGTGCCTGCCGCGACGGCGGCGTCGGTCCAATCCAGATAACCCGGTTCATTGAAATCGCCGGTCACAAAGATTGCTGCGGCCCCTTCTGCGGCGGCCATATCGGCGGCAAGCAGATCCATCGCCGGGCCACGGGTGGCGTTGGCGAATTTGACCGCCTCGGCCTCGGATTTGATGAAAGGTGCCGGGCCGTATTCGATGCCAAGCAATTGGTAGGGCTGGTAAGGTTCGTCGTCGTGATGGATGTTGAAGATCCAGACGGTCTTGCCATCAATTTCCAGCGGCACCCCAAGATCATTGGCCGAAGCCGCGCCAATGGGATAGCGCGAGATCACGGCATTGGCCCAAAGGGCCGGGTTGGCCTTGGTCTGATCGTAATAATGCCAGCCCAGCGCCTTGGCGATATCGGCAGCGACCGAGGTGCCAACAGCGGCGCAATCGGTGGCGGTGCAGGGATCGGGTTCGAGACGGGTTTCTTGCATGCCGACCACATCGGCGCCTGCGGCCTTGATGGCGGCCACGGTTTCGTCAATGCCCTTGGCCTCGTTTCCGCCACCACCCCAGACGTTATAGGACATCACGCGCAGAATGGTTTCGGCGTGCAGGGGGGCTGTGCAGGAGAGCAGCAACAGGGCGGAAAAAGCGAGACGCATGGCGGGAACCTTTCCTGATTTCGGAAAGGTTAACATGCGTTTTGCGAAAGGCATGTGAAATTTCGACAGCGTGGGGCGCCCTAAAAGATCGCCCTGCGGTTGACAGATTTGTGATCATCGGGCGAAACTGCGCCGATGCCCTGCAGATAAGTTGTGGCAGATATTTAAGGGAGGCTGTTCGGATGCGTGAGCTATTTATCAAGATGTTCGAAGTTTTAGTGGGCGTGATTGTCGTGCTGTTGGGGCTGGTGGTTTTGATCGCAGCAGGGGCGGCGACTTTTGGCAGCGGCGGCATGGGGCCGAACGGGCCAAGTGGGCCGTTGGGTGGGTTGCTGATCTTGATCGGCGGCGGGATCTATGTCGTGTTTCTGGGGGGTGCGATGTATCTGGGGCTGGGGATTTACCAAAATACCAAGCGCACTGCCGAAGCCATCGAGCGGCTGGCCGCGAAATAGCTGGGCAGCGCGCGGCTGATCGCGAAGTAACAGGGCGGGCGGGGGATAACCCCCGCCGTCGCTAAGCGCGGCATTTCAGGTTTGGTCACGCCAGCGGTTGGCGATCGGATAGCGGCGGTCAAGGCCGAAGGCGTGCGGCGTCAGGCGGGTGCCGGGGGCGGCCTGATAGCGTTTGTATTCGCTGATATAAAGCAGGTGTTCCACCCGTTTTACGGTTTTGTGGTCATGGCCTTGGGCGACGATGTCGGCAACGGAAAGTTCGTGATCAACAAGCCCTTCAAGGATGGCATCGAGGATCGGGTACGGCGGCAGGCTGTCATCGTCGCGCTGATTGGGGCGCAGTTCGGCCGAGGGCGGTTTAGAGATGACGCGGGCCGGGATCATCTCGCCTTTTGGCCCCAGCATCCAGTCACGGTGGTTTTCATTGCGCCAGCGGCAGGTTTCAAACACGCGGGTTTTATACATGTCTTTGATCGGATTATAGCCGCCGTTCATATCGCCGTAGATGGTGCAATAGCCGACTGCCATTTCGGATTTGTTGCCGGTGGTCAGCAGCATCTCGCCGGTCTTATTGGAAATCGCCATCAGCATCAGGCCACGCAAGCGGCTTTGGATGTTTTCTTCGGTGATGCCGGGTTCGGTGCCCGCGAACAGCGGTTGAAGGGCCGCGCCGACGGCGGTTTGCGCGCCGGTAATGGCAACGGTGTCAAGGCGGCAGCCGATGTTACGCGCAACCTCGGTTGCGTCATCAAGCGAGTGCGCGCTGGTGAATTCTGACGGCAGCATGACGCAGCGGACATTTTCCGGGCCAATGGCGTCAGCGGCGATGGTGGCGACGATGGCGCTGTCGATGCCGCCCGAAAGGCCGAGCAGCACCTTTTTGAAGCCGGTTTTCGCAAGGTAGTCGCGCAGGGACAGCACGCAGGCGCGATAGTCGGCCTCCCATATCCGGGGGATCGGCGACAGGATGCCGGGGGCGGCGCGCCAGCCCTCGGGGGTTTTGGTGAAATCGATATGGGTGATGACTTCGTCGAATTGCGGCAGTTGGGCGGCGAGGTGACCACCGGGGTTCAAGACGAACGACGCGCCATCGAACAGCTGATCGTCCTGACCGCCGATCATGTTGAGGTAGACCAGCGGCAGGCCGGTTTCCACCACGCGGGCAACCATCAGGTTCATCCGCACATCGGGTTTGCCGCGATGGTAGGGCGAGCCATTGGGAATAAGCAGGATCTCGGCACCTGATTCCTGAAGCGTTTCGGTGACGTCGCCGTGCCAGGCGTCTTCGCAGATCGGCGAGCCGATACGCAGCGGGCCGATGCGGTAGGGGCCATGAACCTCGGAGGCGGCGAACACGCGCTTTTCGTCAAACACGCCCTCGTTGGGCAGGTGGTGTTTCAGCACCACGGTGGCGATTTCGCCGTTTTGCAGGATGTAGTAGGCGTTATAAAGCTTGCCGCCTTTGGCGTGTGGGCCGCCGATGCCAAGGGCGGGGCCATCGGCGCAATCGCGGGCCAGTTGGGCGATGGCCTGCATCGCGGTGGCCACGAAGACGTGTTTGAGGATCAGGTCCTGGGTCTGGTATCCGGTAATGAACATCTCGGTCATGGCGACCATTTGCGCGCCGGCGTCGCGGCCCGTGGCCCAGGCGGTGCGGGCAAGGGCTGCATTGGCGGCGATGTCACCGACGGTGGGGTTCATCTGGGCAAGGGTCAGGCGGAAGGTATCGGCCATGGGGTGCCTTTGGTATTGGGGAGGCGCAGAGGGCGCGGTTTTCTCTTGCGTTCTAGCAGACTGACGGCCAAGGAAAAGCTGAATGCGGTGGGGTTTGGCATCACGCGGGGTGTGATGGGTGGACCTTGTCAGAAATTAGGCCCGAAGTTAGGCTTTGGGCAGACATTGCGCAAACGGCGCAAGAGGAATGCGGGTGATCGGCATGGGCTTGGGAAATACCATTCGGCGGGGCGTGGTAGTGGCGGCGCTGGTGTTGGCCACGGGGCCGGTTTTGGCACAGGCCGAGGGTGACGTGATCACCAAGCAATACGATGACGGCTCGGTATATGAGGGCACGTTCAAGGACGGGCGGCAGGACGGGACCGGCACGTATAAACTGCCCTCGGGCTATGAATATACCGGCGCATGGGTTGCGGGCGAGATCAAGGGCAAGGGGATCGCGCGGTTCCCCAACGGATCAGTCTACGAGGGCGAATTTGCACTGGGCAAACCTGCGGGCGTGGGCAAGATCACTTACCCGGACGGCGGCACTTATGAGGGCGCTTGGGTTGATGGCCAGATGACCGGCAAAGGTGTGGCGCGCTATGCCGATGGCTCGGTTTATACCGGCGACTTCGTCAACGCGGTGCATCAGGGCCGGGGCGTGATGCAAAGCCCGGATGGCACGAAATACGATGGCGACTGGGTGGCAGGGGTCAAGGAAGGCACCGGCAAGATCACCTATCCCGATGGCGCGGTTTACGACGGCGGGCTGAAGGCGGGAAAGCGTGTCGGCAAAGGTACGCTGACCATGCCCGAGGGGCTGACCTATGTGGGCGACTGGGCCGATGGCCAGATCAACGGCGTGGGCAAACTGACCCAGCCCAACGGCGATGTTTACGAAGGCCCGCTGGTCGATGGCCAGCGGCAGGGCAAAGGCCGGGTCAGCTTTGCCAATGGGGACAGCTACGAGGGTGATTTCGCCGCCGATAAACGCAGCGGCAAGGGCCTGTTTCGCGGCACCGATGGCTATATCTACGACGGCGACTGGGTGGACGGACGGATGCAGGGCAAGGGCAGCCTGACCTACCCCGATGGCTCGGTCTATCAAGGCCAGTTCAAGGCTGATCTTGCCGATGGCGTTGGCAAAATCAGCTATCCCGACGGCACCGGCTATGAGGGCGGATGGACGGCGGGGGTGATCACTGGCAAAGGCCGCGCCACCTATGCGGCAGGCGTGGTCTATGAAGGCGCGTTCAAGGACGCACGGGCGCATGGTCAAGGTGTAATGATCTACCCCGACGGTTACCGCTATGACGGCACCTGGGATATGGGTAAGCGGCAGGGCAAAGGCACCGCCACCTATGCCGATGGCACAGTATACACCGGGCAATTCGTGGATGGCGCACGCGCGGGTCAGGGCGAGATTACCATGCCCGGCGGGTTCAAATACACCGGCATGTGGAAGAATGGCGAAATCGACGGTAAGGGCATCGCGACCTATGGCAATGGCGATGTCTATGACGGGATGTTCGTGCAGGGCAAGCGGCAGGGTCAGGGCACCATGCGCTATGCCACAGGGCAGGAAAGCAGCGGCGAATGGCTGGCGGGGGTGATGATCGGGCCCGCAACGGCGGTGCCAGATGCGGCGGTGCCAGATGCGACTGTGCCAGATGCGGCACCCGTAGAAGGGGCGCCGGCGGACGCGGCACCTCAGGTTGAAAACTGAGGCGACAGAACAGAGCCTTTTGGTTAGGCTAACCGATAACGGTGCGCAAACGGCATCGGTCAAGGGGGGACGCCGATGAAAACCAGAGTGGCGGGGGCCAGGGCCCAGACGATTTCGGCCAAAGCAGCCGCGGGTTTGGTGAAGTCTGGCATGTGGATCGACTATGGCGCGGTGTTGTGTCAGCCGGATGTGTTTGACGCCGCACTGGCCGCGCGCAAGGACGAACTCAGGGGTGTAAAAATCCGCGCCTGCCTGTCGACCCGGCCGCGCGCGGTGCTGGAAGCCGACCCTGACGGCCAGCATTTCCAATGGTTTAACCTGCATTTCTCGTCTTATGACCGGCGCAAACACGATGCGGGTATTGCCCATTACCTGCCGGTGAACCTTGGCGAAATTCCCGACTACTATCGGCGTTTCATCGAGCCGGTGGATATCTTGATCATCAAGACCTGCCCTGCCGATGAAGATGGCTATTTCAACTTTAGCGCCACGAACGCCTGGCACCGCGCGATTATCGAGCGGGCGCGACTGGTGATTGTCGAGGTTTGCCAAAACCTGCCGCACTGCATGGGGCCGGGCAATGCGGTTCACATCAGCGAGGTTGATTACATCATCGAGGGCGACCACCGCCGCCCCGCCGAATTGCCAAACCTGCCCGCAACCGATGTAGATCGCGCGGTGGGGCGGCTGATTGCGGCCGAGATTGAAGACGGGTCTTGCCTGCAAATCGGCATCGGCGGCATGCCAAACGCCGTGTGCAGCCTGCTTTTGGAAAGCCCGGTTGCCGACTTGGGTATCCATACCGAAATGCTGACCGATGGGATCATTGATCTGTACAAGGCCGGGCGGATCACCGGCGCGCGCAAGCAGTTGAATACCGGCAAGATTGTTTGCACCTTTGCGGTCGGGTCGGGGTATCTTTACGACACCATCGACCGCAACCCCGATATCGAGTTTCACCCGGTCGATTACACCAACCTGCCGCATCTGATCATGCAAAATGACCGGATGGTGGCGATCAACAATACCACCCAGATCGATTTGCAAGGTCAGGCCGCCTCGGAAACCGATGGCCACCGCCATATCAGTGGCAGCGGCGGGCAATTGCAATTCGTGCGCGGTGCCTATGCCTCGCAGGGGGGCAAGTCGTTCATATGCCTGTCGTCGACTTATGACAAAAAGGGCGATCGTCGCAGCCGGATTGTGCTGGCGCTGACCGGGGGGAATATCGTCACCACACCGCGCAGCGACATGATGTATGTGGTCACCGAATACGGCATCGTCAATCTAAAGGGCAAATCGGTGGCCGAGCGGGCGCAGGCGCTGATCTCCATCGCGCATCCCGATTTCCGCGAAGGGCTGGAACGTCAGGCGCATGATCATCGGCTGATCCCGCGCGGGTTTGCGTTCTAGCCAAGGCTATGATGATCGCACGGGGCGCGGGTCACCACGCAATGGGTTTTCCGGCGTAATCAAAGAAGCCGCCGGTGTCGACTGGGGTCAGATTGTCCAACACTGTCAGCAGATTGTCGGCAGCCGTAGTGGCGCTAACCGTGGGGTGGGTGCCTTGGTACTTGGCTGTGAACCGGGTGGCGACCGTGCCGGGGTGTAAACAGACAACGATGGCCTGCGGGTGGCTGCGCCCGATCTCGATCGCTGCGGTGTGGATCAGTTGGTTCACCGCAGTCTTGGCGGCACGGTAGGCATACCAGCCCCCCAGCGCATTGTCCGATACCGAGGCCACCCGCGCCGATAGCACGGCAAATCGGGCAGGCGCGTGCCGGGGCATCAGACGCAACGCATGCTTCAATACCAAGACCGGGCCAATTGCATTCAACGCATACTGCGCGGCCAGCACAGCGGGATCCAGCGCGCGCAGGGTCTTTTCCGGGCCAACTCCCCCGATCTCCAGCGCGCCGGTGGCGACGATGATGGTACTGAACGGCGCCTCCAGCGGCTGCAGACATCGGACGATGCTGGCCTCATCGGTCACGTCCATCCCGTCCACCGACCGCGACAAACCCACAACCGACATGCCACGCGCCGCCAGTGCCGATGAAAGCGCCCCACCAATACCGCCCGACGCCCCGATGACCAATGCATTGCCCATGTAATCCCCCCATTGCAACCCGACCTAGGGCAGCACCGGCCAATGTCCATTCACCTGTTAAAAATATCCCCGCCGGAGGCACCGGCATTGCCCCGCAAATGCGCGACAACCATCGGATGATGCAGTGCAGCCATCGCGGCAACGCAGCACTTGGGGGCTCGATGCCCGCAAGTGCTGCCCCCGGTTGCGATCACAAGCGCCGAGAAATCTGACCTTGTTCGATCAATTTTCCAATCACGGCAGTGCCATAAGCGGCATTGCCATGGCGGTTATCAGCAGTGATAAGGTGGTCTTCCAGCGACCGACCGTCTGGATAAAGATCCAGCATCGGGTCGTAGACATTCAGATTTACCGCCTGCATCCGCCGCATCACCGCCGCGCGAAAGGTCGCCATGTTGGGGATATCACCGATCACCGGCGGCGCAATCACCACCATCTTGGCCGCCTGTGCCATCCGGCGCGCCATCCGCACATGCATGCCGCGCGCCGAGCCGATATAGGCATCCATCAAGGACTGCGAGACGTATTGCGCCTTTGGGTCCGCCGCAAAATGCCGGGCTTCGGTGACGTGGTTCAACACCCCAAACGGCGGCACGATCCGCCCCAGATGAAACCCCATCGAGGCCAGCACCGGCACGTCAGGCCCCACAACCGGGCGGCCGCCAAGCCGGGTTCGCAGATCGAGGATCTGTTTTTGCAGGCTTTTGGGCTCGGTGATCCAGATGCCATGTTCGGGGTGAAAGGCCAGCTTGCCCGCATGCCAGAAATTGCCGGAAAACCGCAGCATTTCGGCACGCAGGCCATGCGCCAGACAACCCTCGACAAGAGCATTGGAATGGCTGTCACCGATCACGATCAGATCGGGCAGATCGGGCAGATCGGGCAGATCGGGATGTCCGACGGGTTCACCCTTTGCGGGCAGCGTTTCAGGACGCATTGAATTTCTCCAGCACCATTTCTTCGCAGACCAGATCCTCGGCGGCCATTTCGGTGGTCATTTGCGCCATGCGAGACGGGATCTCACTGTCCGCGCCACGCAGCGCCGGGGCCGATGTGTCAAGCCCGGCAAAGAAATGCGTCATCACGAAATCGACGCCCTGATGGGCAACAGAGCGCATGTTCGGCTCGAAGAACGCCGATCTTGTGGGCGCACCCGAGATGATTTCGTAGGACGGAAAATAATCAACGCGACCATCGGAACCGGCCAGATCGCCCGCCACGGCGCGCAGGGTGGATTTGGAATACATCGTCGCCACCAACACATGGTCTTGGGTGGCGGTCGCGGTCAGCGGCACCGGCGAGACGGTCAGCAGAATGCGCAAATTCGGGTTCATTTTCCAGATCAACGCCAAGGCTTGATCAAGCGCCGTGCGAATTTCGGGGTAGCTGTAATTGTGGAATTTGTGAAGCTCGGGGTCGAATGTCCCCGCCACGGTGCCGGGGCACAGCGGGTAGCATTGTCCGGTTTCGGCATTTTCCCAACCTTCGGTCAGGCCAAGGGTAAAGACGAAAACCTCGGCGTCGGTGATGGTCTTGCGAAACGCCCGCACCATCGAGGCCCGCGACAAGCGCAGGTCGGACTCGGAGGAAAAGCCATTGGGTTCAATCGCCGGGCGGATGGAATCGACAAAGCGTTTGCCATTTGGCCAGATTTCAAGGCTGTCGGGATCAAGCTTGCCTGCGGCCATCTGCACATGCGTCAGCAATTGCTGAGCGGTGTAGATATTGCCGGTACGCGCTGAAAACACCCCGTAGTTATAGGCCTCGGCCAGTTTGAGCGGGGTCAGGTTGGCGGCGGGTTCGGCATTGAGCCAGTTCATTTTGCGCGCCACCAAGGCCCGGCTGATATGCTGGGCAAAGCACGACCCGAAGGTGGTAAACCGTGCATCCGCCGGCAGCGCCCATTTCGACCGCCACAGTTGCGAGAGGCCAAAAAGCCCCGCTTCGGCCACGCCGGTGCGCCAAAATGCGCGGGGCGGCAGGTTGCTATAGGGGTTCGATGGGTTGGTCATGGTCTGCTATCCTTGGGTGGGCTTTGGGCCCGCACTCTTTAGAAACTGTCCTTAGGGTTTGATTTTGGCCAAACTTGGGCAGAATATGGAAACAATGCCGAAAGATCGTTTCTTATTTGGAAACCACAGCGCTGGGGGCGTCAAGCTGATCCGGGCTGTTTTCGACTTTCCTTTTGCAAATTCACCCGTATAGTCCGGCCCTATGACACGGGAACGCATCATCGCCATCACCTTTGGGGCCCCTGCCCTGCCGCATTCCCCTGCGCTGCTTCTTCTTACGCTGCTCTGAGCGTGCCCTTGGGTGCGACCGCTCGGAGTGATCAGCGCCCTAAGGAACAAGCAACGGAAAACATGAGAGATTAAGATGACGGACATAAGCAAGCAAGCGCACACGCAAGACCGTGTGGTAATTTTTGACACCACGTTGCGGGATGGCGAGCAATCGCCGGGGGCAACGATGAGCCATACCGAAAAGCTGGAGATCGCAGCGCTGCTGGATGAGATGGGCGTTGATATCATCGAAGCCGGTTTCCCGATTGCCTCTGAAGGGGATTTCGAGGCGGTGTCGGCGATTGCCAGGCAGGCGCAAAATGCGGTGATTTGCGGTTTGGCGCGGGCGAACTTCAAGGACATCGACCGCTGCTGGGAAGCGGTGAAACACGCGCGCAGGCCGCGGATTCACACCTTTATCGGCACCTCGCCGTTGCACCGGGCCATTCCCAATCTGGATATGGATCAGATGGCCGACCGCATCCATGAAACCGTGACCTATGCGCGCAATCTGTGCGATAACGTGCAGTGGTCGCCGATGGATGCGACGCGGACCGAGCATGATTATCTGTGCCGGACGGTGGAAATTGCCATTCGGGCCGGGGCGACCACGATCAACATTCCCGATACCGTGGGATATACCGCGCCGCGCGAAAGTGCGGCGTTGATCCGGATGTTGCTCGACCGGGTGCCGGGGGCGGATAGCATTATTTTTGCCACCCACTGCCACAACGATCTGGGGATGGCGACGGCGAATTCGCTGGCAGCCGTTGAGGCGGGTGCGCGGCAAGTGGAATGCACGATCAATGGTTTGGGCGAGCGGGCTGGCAATACAGCACTGGAGGAAGTGGTGATGGCGCTGAAAGTGCGCAACGACATCATGCCCTATCGCACCGGGATCGACACCACCAAGATCATGAATATCAGCCGCAGGGTGGCGGCGATTTCGGGGTTTGCGGTGCAGTTCAACAAGGCCATCGTCGGCAAGAACGCCTTTGCCCACGAGTCTGGCATTCATCAGGACGGCATGCTGAAAAACGCCGAGACCTTCGAGATCATGCGGCCGCAGGATATTGGTTTGGCCGATACCAGTCTGGTGATGGGCAAGCATTCGGGCCGGGCGGCGTTGCGTTCGAAGTTGCGCGACCTGGGCTATGAGTTGGCGGATAACCAGTTGGCGGATGTGTTCGTGCGGTTCAAGGCGTTGGCCGACCGCAAGAAGGAAGTATATGACGACGATCTGATTGCGTTGATGCAAGATCAAGGCACCAGTGCCGAGAATGACACCTTGCAGCTGAAACGCTTGCGGGTGGTCTGTGGCACCGAAGGGCCACAAGAGGCCGAGTTGACGTTGAGCATCGAAGGTGTGGAGCATAGCATTGATGCCACCGGCGATGGCCCCGTGGATGCGGCGTTCAACGCGGTGAAGATGCTCTATCCGCATGGCGCGCGGCTGCATCTCTATCAGGTGAACGCGGTTACCGAAGGCACCGATGCGCAGGCCACGGTTTCGG
>JBAVTI010000172.1:0-4970 GCA_049696055.1 Paracoccaceae bacterium
ATGCTGGGCTGGCTTGGGGTCAACCCGATCAATTTTATCGGCGATCCGACCAACGCCTTTGCTGCCATCGTGATCTGGGACATCTGGCAATGGACGCCGTTCGTGGCCTTGGTGTTGCTGGCGGGCCTGTCGACTGTGCCGCCCGAAATTGAAGAGGCCGCGACATTGGAAACCCGCAGCCCTTGGGTGGTGCTGCGTCATATCCAACTGCCCTACCTGATCCCGTCGCTGGTGGCGGTGCTGATCTTGCGTACCGCCGACACGCTAAAACTGTTTGACATGGCCTTTACCATGACGCGCGGCGGGCCGGGGGCGGCGACCGAATTCATCGCCATCCTGATCGAGCGTGTCGGCAACCGGCAGTTCGATATCGGCATGGCCTCGGCGCAGTCGATCATCATGCTGGCAGTCACCATCGTTTTGGCGCGGCTTTACATCCGCTTTTTCTACCGCGAGGTGCGCTGATGTCGCAGGGACAAGGATATGCCGCCAAAGGCCGGGGCCGCGCACTAGAGGTGCTGCTGCTGATCGCCATTGGCCTGTTTTGCGTGTTTCCGTTTTACTGGATGGTCACCACCAGCCTGAAAACCCAAGTCGTCGCCCTGCAATCGCCGCCGGTGTGGTGGTTTACCCCGACGCTTGCGAATTACACCGAGGTGTTGTTCGAGGATAAGGTCGGCGTCTCTCTGCTGAACTCGATCATCGTCGCGGTCTGTACCACCACGCTTGCTGTCATGTTGGGCACCCCCGCCGCCTACGCCCTTGCGCGGTTCGAATTTCGCGGCAAGACCGACCTGTGGTTCTGGTTCATCACCAACCGCTTCGTGTCCCCCGTCGTCCTCGCTTTCCCGGTGTTCCTGATCAGCCGCGAGTTGGGCCTGCGCGACACCCATCTGGCGCTGATCCTGATGTATCTGACCTTCACCCTGCCGATCGTGATCTGGATCTGCACCGATCAGTTTCGCTCGATCCCGATGGAGTTGGACGAGGCCGCGCTTTTGGAAGGGGCATCGCAATGGCGGATTTTCCGCTCGATCTGCCTGCCCTTGGCCATGCCGGGGGTGGCGGTGTCGTCGATCCTGGCCTTCATTTTCTCGTGGAATGAGCTGCTGTTCGCCTATATCCTTGCGCCCAAATATGCCAAAACCGCCCCGGCGATGGCGGTGACCTTCATGGAAGGCTATGACGTGCCGTATGGAAAAATCATGGCCACATCGACACTTATCGTAATCCCGGTGTTGATTTTCGCGCTGATGGCCTCCAAGCATCTGGTGCGTGGGTTGACCATGGGCGCGGTCAAGTAACAACCCATGGCCCGCGCCCCGAAACTGCCGCAAATCGATACCGAGGAACGCTTTCTCGCCCAAGTGGCCTGGGCCTATTACGTCGAAGGCCTGACCCAGGAACGTGTCGCGGAAAAGCTGGGTGCCACGCGCCTGCGGGTCAACAAAGCCATCTCCGAGGCGCACAGGCGCGGCTTGGTGCGCATCACCTTCAACACCGCCTTCGCCGCCTGCGCCGAGCTTGAATCCGCCCTGCGCGCCCGGTTCGGGCTGCATCAGGCCTATGTCGCCCCAACCCCTTCCGATGTCAAAGACACCCAGATGATCGTCGGTGCCGCGCTTGGCCACGTGCTGTCCGAGGTGCTTGCCGACCCTGCGGTCAAGCTTTTTGGCATGTCATGGGGCAACACGCTGAACCTTGCGACCCGGTTTGTCGCCGCCCTTGAACGGCCAGATCTTGAGGTGATCTCGGTGATGGGCGGCCTCACGCGCGGCTCCGATCTGAACAGCTTCGAGATCACCACCCGCTTGGCCGATCTGATGGGGGCCAAACACAGCTATTTCACCGCCCCGCTGTATGCAGGCTCTGCGGCGTCGCGCGATACCATCATGCAACTGGATGTGTTCCGCGAGGTGCTGGAAAAGCTGCGCACGGTGGATGCGATGGCGATGGCGGCGGGCGATCTTTCAACGCGGTCTTTGCTGATGCACGATGGCCTGCCCTCTGATTGCAAAATGGAAGACCTGATCGCGGCGGGCGGTGTGGGCGACGTGCTGGGTACCGTGATTGATGCAAATGGCCGCCCGATTGACCACCCGATAAACGAGAGGGTCATCGGCATCGGTCTGGCCGACCTTCACCGCATTCCCAATGTGATTTTGGCCGCAGGTGGCGCGCATAAGGTGCCGGTGATCCGCGCAATCCTTGGCCTTGGTGATATCAATACCTTCGTCACCGATGAGACCACTGCCCGCGCGTTGCTGGGGGCCGCATGACCATAGCCATCGGTATTGATCTGGGCACCTCGGGGGTCAAGGTTGTGGTCATGGAAGATGCGGCCCGGCTTATGGCCGAAGCGTCCCTTCCCATCGCCGTATCGATCCCGCATGTCGGGTGGAGCGAGCAGCCCGCGGATTTGTGGGTGGATGCGGTGTGGTCCTGCCTTGATCGGCTGGCCGCAGATGCCCCCGCGGCAATGGCGGCGGTGCAGGCCATCGGGCTGTCGGGGCAAATGCTGGCGGCACTTTTACTCGACCAAAACCACCGCCCGCTGCGGCCTGCTATTCTGTGGAACGATCAGCGCGCCCTAGCGGAATGCGCCGAACTGCTGGCGCTTTGCCCCGATATCGGCCTGCGCACCAACGGCACCCCTGATCCCGGTATCACCGCGCCGAAACTCATGTGGCTTGCCAAACACGAACCCGCCGTGATGCGCGATGCCCGAATGCTTTTGCTGACCAAGGATTACGTCCGCTTGGCCCTGACCGGTCAGATCGCCTCTGAACCCACCGATGCTGGCGGCACCCAGCTTTTGGATTGTCGCACAGGCACTTGGGACGCAGCACTTTGTGACATTGTCGGGTGGCGGATGGACCATCTGCCGCCCCTTTTGCAGCCATGGCAAGCGGCCGGAGGCTTGCGCGCCGAATTGGCCCGCCGCTGGGGCCTGCGCCCCGGCATTCCGGTGGCTGCCGGTGCGGGCGACAATATGGGCTCTACCCTTGGGGCGGGTGCGGCGCGACCCGGCGACGCCGTGCTTACCATCGGCACCTCGGGCGTCTCGTGCATCGTCGACAGCGCTTTTCACCCTGGCCCTTCGCGCGCCATTCTTACCAGCGCACACGCGGCCCCCGATACCTACCTCTCGATGGGCGTGGTGATGAGCGCCACCGCCGCCCTTGGCTGGACCGCGCGTCTGGGTGGCAGCACGGTGCCAAAACTCGCCGCCGAAGCCGAAAGTTTTGCCGCCTCAGGCCGCCTGAAAGACGCCCCGGTGTTCCTGCCGTGCCTCTCGGGCATCCGCACCCCGGCCAACAAGCCCGCCGCGATGGGCCGAATGACAGGTCTGCATCCCGGCGTCGATCTGGCAATGCTGGGCTATGCCACGATGGAGGGCGTGGCCTTTCAGTTCGCCGATTGCGTGGCGGCACAGCGTCAGGTTGGGGCCGCGCCAGATCATTTTCTGGCGGTTGGGGGCGGCACCCAAAGCAGCCTGTGGCTGCGCCTGCTGGCAACCGCGCTGAACGAGGTTTTGGAACTGCCCGAACGCGCCGACATCACCGGGCCTGCCGGGGCGGCGCGGTTGGCGGGGGTGGCGGCGGGCGCCCCAATCAGCAGCCTTTACAGCCCGCTGCCCACGCGGGGTTTCATCGAACCAGACCCGGCCTTGCGCGAAATTCTGGCAATGCGCAAACAACGGTTTGACGCGCTGCAGGCCGATCTGGGCTAGGTGGCCAGCAGCCGTTCCACTATGCCCGCCAAGGCCGAGAACTGGGTGAAATCGGCGTCATGCGGCAGCAGGTCTACCGGTGTTTTGCGGTAGCCTTCGGTATAGATCGCAAAGCGCATCCCCGCCGCTGCGGCGGTTTCAGCATCAACCTCGCTATCGCCAACATAGACCACTGGGCCGCCGCCAAGCGCTGCATGGGTGGCGTGCAAGGGGGCAGGATCGGGCTTGCGCTGTGGCAGGCTATCGCCGCCATAGATCGCCGCGAACAGATCAAGCATCCCCAGATGCGCCAAAACCGCGCGGGTTGGCGCCACCGGTTTGTTGGTGCAAATGCCCAACACATGCCCCGCCGCCTGCAATTGCGCCAACGCCTCGCGTACACCGGGATAAGGCAGCGTCAATCCCACGGCATCCTCATAGCCTTCGGTAAACCGGGCCACCATCGGGGCGTGACGCGGGCCTTTGGGGTCTTCGCCCACGGCGTCCAGCAGCCGTTCCACCAGATGCGGCACGCCCTTGCCGATGAAACTGCGCACCTGCGCAAGACTTAGGTCGGCAAAGCCTTCCTGCGCCAGAACCCGGTTCGAAGCGGCATGAATATCGGGCGCGCTGTCGATCAACGTGCCATCCAGATCAAAGATCACAACCGCCATTTCGCCGCCTTTCCCCGTGCCATATCCTGCAACCCCTTTAGCCCGCCAAGATCGGTAAAGCAGCCTACAATCCGGTCTGCAGCCCCAAAATCTTCGTCCAAAGTATAGATCCCCGGCGACACCACGCAGCTTAGGGCAGCCGCCTTGGCCGACCGCAGCCCATTGCGCGAATCCTCTAGTGCCACCGCTTGGCGGGCGGTCAGGCCAAGTTGATGCAGCGCCAAAAGATAGACATCGGGGGCCGGTTTCTTGGCGCTGACCATATCGCCACCGACGATCACCTCGAACACCTGATCCGCCGATTTGCCGAAAACGGCGCGCGACAAAGCCTCGACATTTGGCAGGCTGGTGGTGGTGGCCACCGCCATTCGCACGCCTGAGGCACGCGCCTCAGCCATCAGATCGGCAATACCGGGGCGCAGCGCAATCTCGCCCGCTGCCATCAGGGCCACATAGTGCTGCGACTTGAATGCGTGCAGCACAGCCACTTCGGCCACAGAAATATCCCCTCCGATTTCAGTGACATAGCGGGTGATACGTTCTTTGCCACCGGTGGTTTTCAACAGGGCACCATAGTCTTTTTG
>JBAVTI010000173.1:0-2472 GCA_049696055.1 Paracoccaceae bacterium
GGCTTGCACAGCGCGCCGCGCCAACGGGTATTGCACCGATGTTCGACGTAGACACCACTCAGCCGTTCAAACTGTCTGCTGCGACCGAGTGGCTACGCTGCCTTTGGGTTTGAAGTAAGATTGCACCCCCGACAGGGCGTTGTTGCGCAATTCACGCTTGAGGCATGACAGCCCCTTTCCCCGTTAGAGTCAGGCCACGCGAACGATTTCGGCGGTGCCGAGTGCGTTGAAGCGATTGATGAGTGCGACACGGATCTGGATTTCGGCGGTTTGGCGGTCTGGGTCTCTTGCGCTGATGCGTTCCCCAAAGGCTTTGAGGCAGCGCATCTTCGCCTCGATCCTGCTTCGGGCGTGGTATCCGGACCAACGCTTCCAGAACGCACGACCATAATGTCGGGTGGCGCGCAGGGTTTCGTTTTTGGCGATCGTAGCCGGGCAATCCTCTTTCCAAGGTCGACCGTTCTTGCGGATTGGGATGATCGCGATGGCATGGTGGTCGATGATGGCAGTATGGCATCGGCGGGTGTCATAAGCGCCATCGGCAGTCACCGTGCCGATCTCTTCACCTTCGGGGATCTGGTCGAGCAACTCCGGTAAGACCGGACTGTCACCATCGCTGCTGGGGGTGAACTCCACGGCGCGGATGTCCGAAGTGGCCGTGTCCATGGCCAGATGGACCTTGCGCCATTGGCGCCGACCCTGAACACCGTGCTTGCGCGCCTGCCATTCGCCATCACCGAGGAACTTGATCCCGGTGCTGTCGACGAGCAGGTTCAAGGGGCCATCGGCGCGGCGATAGGGGATCTGGACGGCGAGCGTCTTCTGCCGTCGGCACAGAGTCGTGTAGTCCGGCACAGCCCAGTCCAGTCCTGCCATCTTCAACAGGCTGGCCACCATGCCGGTCGTCTGCCGCAAAGGCAGCTTGAACAGGACCTTGATCGTCAGACAGAACTGGATCGCTGCATTGGAGAACATCGATGGCCGGCCAGGGCTCCCGTCATGCGGTGCAAGCCAGGTCATCTCTTTGTCCAACCATATCAACAAAGAGCCACGCTTCTTCAGTGAGGCGGTGTAGCTGGACCAGTTCGTGGTGCGGTAGCGGGCGGGTGATGGCTTGCTCATGTGGCTTGTCTAATCGCATGGATTCACAATGTGAATCGGCCACGATCAGAGTTGTGCAACAACGCCGTCTACTAGGCTCAGGAACGCCAACACGCGATCCAGAAGAAGAAAGGCATGCTGGTCGACCGGTCTCGAGCGGAAGCTCTGGTGTTCCGCCTGGCGCGGCAGGAACGCGATGACTGGGTCACATGGCCCGCCCGCGTGGCAGCGCAGGTAGCGGCGCAGGTAGCGGCGGAAGTGGAAAAGGCATCGGGCAAATCGATGGTTATCGATGCCTCGACAATGCAGGGTGTTCTGGATGCCCATGTCCGGGCGCAGCTTGAAGCCCTTGCCGACCTCCGAGTTTCGCTTGAATAAGGGTAGTAATCTGACTGCTAACCGTGATCATGGCTTGATGTACCGACGATTTCCCTCGGATTTCGTGCCGAACGATACTGTCTGATGCGGCCCCAATAATATCAGGATGCGGCTGCAATTCGCCCGGAAAGTCAGGCGGTCGCCCCTGCGAAAATCTCAAACCCGGTATCGATGTTGGTCTTGGTCGCAGGTCGCTCTGGTGCGCGCAGGATCGATTCGATCGCCTTCTGACCGATCAAGAACCGGTTGGACCGCACGGTGGACAAGGGCTGCGGCAATTCCCGCCCGATGTCCAAGCCGTTAAAGCCAAAGATCGCCAATTGATCGGGCAACCGGATGCCGGCACCCATGCAATAAAACACGCCACCGACCGCCATGTCGTCGTTGGAGTATACCGCGACATCCACCTGCGCCATCCGGCAGAGTTGCTCTGTCTGGTGCCGCCCGGTGGACACCGAACTTGGTCCGTCGGCAATGGCATGCGCCGCAATCGAAATCCCCGCCTCGGCCAGTGCCTCGGACAACCCGTCATAGCGCAGCCGCGCGCGCCGGTCCGATTGCCAGTCGTGGCCGACATAGCCAAACCGGCGGTAGCCCCTGGCAATCAGATGCTGCCCCGCCGCATAGCCCGCACGGCGATGCGACATGCCAACGGCCACGTCAATCGGTGCCGAGTCGATATCCATCATCTCGACCACCCGCACGCCGCTTTGGTCCAGCATGCGGCGCGTCGCCATGGTGTGATCAAAGCCGGTGATCAGGATCGCAGCCGGTTGCCAGGCCAGAATGCCCCGCACCAGCGTTTCTTCGCGGTCGATGTCATAATCGCTGATGCTGATCACCGCTTGAAAATTGCTGGCCTTCAGCCCGGCATTGATGCCCTGCAACACCTCGGGGAACACGATGTTCGACAAGGACGGCACCACCACCCCCACCAGTTTGGAATCCATGGAGGCCAAAGAGCCGGCAATCCGGTTCGGCACATAGCCAAGC
>JBAVTI010000174.1:0-1627 GCA_049696055.1 Paracoccaceae bacterium
TTTTGGCGGCACCCGGTTCAGCCCAAAAGTCGGGGGATCTCAATCGCCGGGCAGCGGTTTTGCACCACGACTACGCCCTTGGCCCGCGCCAGTGCTGCGGCTTCGGCGTTTTGCACACCCAGTTGCATCCACACGGTCTTTAGCCCCGGCAGATGCGCCAGTGCTGCCTCTACCACCGGCAGCACTTCTTCTGATCGTCGGAAAATATCCACCATATCAACGGCTTCGGTAATATCCGCCAGGGATGCCCGCACCACCTCGCCCAGCGCCTGCACCCCCACCTGCCCCGGATTGACCGGGATCACCCGGTAACCTTTCGCCTTCAGATAGGCCGCAACCCGGTGGCTGGGGCGATCTGGTTTGGGTGACCAGCCAACAAGGGCGATCACTTTGGTCGTGGTGAGAATGTGTTTGATTTCGGAATCTGTCTGGGTCATCGCCTTGCCTTTGCAGATAAAAAAGCGCCCGAGCCACAGGGGCCGGGCGCTAGTCGCGGAACGAGGGACAGTGAAGGGAAGTGCTGGCGTTCCGTGCCGACACCTCTGCACTGTGATATGGATACCCCACCGCCAAATATAAGATCCGGTCGCGCATTTGTGATCGCATCTCCCAAATCAGCCCTGCCGCGACGTCACCGCATAAAGCGCCACCGCCGCCGCGTTTGAGACGTTCAGCGAGCCGAACACCCCGGTCGAGGGTATCCGCACCAGCCGGTCACAGGTATCGCGGGTCTTGTCGCGCAACCCCGGCCCTTCGGCCCCCATCACCAGCCCGATCGGGCGGCTGCCCGCCTCGGCCACGGCCTGCGCCAGCGTCACTTCGGCCTCGCCATCCAGCCCCAGCAAAACATAGCCCATCGCCTTTAATTCTTCCATCGCATCCGACAGATTGACCACCCGCAAATAGGGCTGCCGCTCCAAAGACCCGCTGGCGGTTTTTGCCAAAGCCCCGGTTTCGGGGGCCGAATGGCGCTGCGGCGCGATTACCGCCCGCGCGCCAAATACCTCGGCAGACCGCAGCACTGCACCCACGTTATGCGGATCGGTCACCCGGTCCAGCAACACCACCAGCGGCGCACCGGCACCGGAAATACACACTTCCTGCAGGCTGCCCCAATGCAAGGGCTTTACCTCCAGCGCCGCCCCCTGATGCACCGAACCCTCGTCAATCGGCACGTCAAAGCGGCGGGGATCAACGATTTCCGGCTCGATCTTGGCTGCAGCAACCGCCTCTTCCAGCTTGTCCAAAGCGTTCTTGGTCAGCACCAGCCGCAGTTTCACCCGCGCCGGGTTCATCAGCGCATCGCGCACCGCATGCAGGCCAAACAGCCAGACGGTTTCGTTCGCCGAGGCCCGCTTGGCGCGTTCCTTGTCGATCACCCAGCTTGGTTTTTGCTGTCCGGTCGTCATTCCTCAACCCCGCTGGCACGCCCGTTGCGCGCGGGCCGCACAATGCAAGCGCGCGCCTCCGCGTGCAAGCGAAAACACCGACGGCCCGTTGCAACTTTCCGGCTTGACGCCCCCCGGCCCTTACCCTATTTCCCGGCCTCAGTGGGCGACGCGCTGCAAGGTGCGGCAGGGGACTGTAACTCCCCCGGGGCGACCCGCGCCTGGTTCGATTCCAGGGT
>JBAVTI010000175.1:0-2585 GCA_049696055.1 Paracoccaceae bacterium
GCAGTTGCCCGATGCTGCAATCCTGCCTGAACTGCCCCCAGAGATGCAGGGACTGGCCGCCGCCGAGATCGTCCCTGCCACGCCCTTGCAACCGGGTTTTGCCAGCCGGGCCTTTGACATCGACACAGCGCAAGGAGCTGTCGCCCTGATCCTTGTCGCCCCCGAGGCAGAGGCTGTGGCGCAGGCCCCGGTGTTCAGCCGGATCATGGCATCGGTTCAGGTAAAGCCCGGCCCGCCCGATCCGATCCCCGATCCATCAGGTGCGTGGTATCTGGATGGCAACGCAGGCAGGCCCTTGATGCTGACAGCGCAAGGCATGGCTGCGGCCTATCTGCTGTCCGGTGACGGGGTAGAGGCGACAGTGACGCGCCGCGACCCCGCGACGCTTCAGATCGCGGTGGACGGCTGGGTCACGATCGGGGTGCTAACCCCGGACGGTCAGCAAGTGCTTTGGGACGATGGCACAGTCTGGGCCCGCAATGCCGGTTCAATTGACGGCGATAGGGTGGGCTTGGTTGGCGTGTCGGTGCCGATGGCCTTGGGTCCGCTCGAGGTTTGGGTTCCGGCAATGTGGCCGCAATCGCAAGAAACCGACGTGCAGGGCCAACCCTATGTTGCAGCCACCGGTCCCGATGGCGAGGCGGTGGCCCGGCTGGTGATTTTGCCCGGCGCGGGCGATGCGGCGATGTTCAACGCGCTGATCACTGAGGCCACGGCGGGGCTTGGCGGCGGTGCTGCCGCGCCCGAAGCGCCATGGGCCTTTGCCTATGACGCGTCAGGCCCGATGGATTTGCCCAGTGGAAACCGCGCCGCACAACTGCGGTTGCGGGCAGTGCCGGTAGTGGGTGGGATGGCGGTTTTGCTGGTGATCTGGGCTGAAGACGGCCTCAGGCTGACACAAGATGAGGCGTCGCAGATCATTTATGGGGCAACCGTGGGCGATACCACTGTGGCCGCCACCGCGGCACCGCCCGAAGGCGCGCTGTTTACTGGCGAGATGACGCCGGACTGGCAGCCCGTGGCCTCGGCGGGCGGTGACTTTGATCGCTTTGCAAAGGTGGACGGCGGGGCGTTGCGGGTGGATGTGCCGAGCGGCGCGGGCTGGGGCAAAGCCGGAATTTGGTCAACCCGCCCCCTGATCAGCTTTGACAGTCCGCGCGATACGGTAGCGCTGCGACTACGGTTTTTACCGGATCAGACCACCAACTTTGCGCTGTCGCTGGACCCGCGTTCCGAGGTTGAGGAATGGAACGTCCATGACCTGCGCCTGCATTGGACCACCGCTGCGGATGGCAGCACCAGCCATGCGGCGCTTTTTGTGCGCCAGCGTCAGGTCGCGGCGCTCGATTTGCCCGGACCCGTGCCGGAGGTGCTGGAACTGCGGCTAGACCCGGCAGGTGCCGCGCGGTTGCTGTTGCCGGATGGCCAAAGCCTTGAGGCGCAACTGCCGCTGCCGCTGCCCGCCGACGGGTTTTTTCTGCACATCCTTAGCCACAGCGCCGAGGCCGAAGGTCCGGCCCGTCTGGCCCTGACCGAGGTTACTCTGAACCACGGCGCCCCGGCTGCCGCACAGGTCAGCCCCTTTCCGCAACCGGCCGAGGGACAGGTTCTGTTTGACACCAGCCGGGGCCGCATCTGGGCACCGCTTTCGTTGGCGGGCGGTGACTTTGCCCGCGATGCGCGGATTGATGCGGCGGGGCTGACGGTTTCCGTGGCGTCGGGTTTGGGATGGGCCACGGCGGGGCTTTACACCCCCACCCCCGCGCTCTGGCTGGACGATTTTCAGGGCGACGCCGCCGTGACGCTGGACTGGACGCTCGACCCCGCCCGCAGCAATGGCTTCGTGTTGGCACTGGCGCGCCCCGGTGCGGGCAACTATCCCGGCGAGCCGCCCGCCCCCACCCTTATCTTTGTCTTTTTGCCCGATCCGACCACCGGCAAGGGGCGGGCTTCGGTGCGGTTGAACAACGATGTGCCGGGCGAAGCGTGGAGCAGCGACGGCCCTATCGCTGCCCCATCACGCGTGCGGATGGTGCTGCGACCGGGCGAGGTGACGGTAAAGGCCGAAGGCTTTGCGCCCGTCACCCTGCCGTGGTCGCAATCCGTCGAGGGCGCGGGCCTGCATCTTTACGCCTACGGTGCCGCGCACAGCGCCGATGTGGCGCATGGGTTGGCGATGACACGGGTCGAGGTGACGCGGGTTGGGCCATCGGTGACACTCGCAACGACTGGTCCGGCCGAAGGCGTGGCACCACTGCCAATGACTCGGCTGTTTGACGGCACGCTTGGCCCGAACTGGCAGCCCGCTGCGGCGTGGGGCGGCAATTTCGAGGCATTTGCCAAGATCGACGGTGGCAGGCTTTCGGTGAAGGTTCCCGCCGGCAACAGCTGGGGCATCACCGGACTGCTGTCGACCGAACCGGTGCTGCGGCTGGATCAGCGCAACGCGGTCACGCCCGCACGGCTTGATCTGCAGCTTGACCCCAAGGCCGAGCCTGCGTTCAACCTTGCGCTGTCGCGCAGCAAAACCCCCGATATGTGGCCAGACCATGTGGTGTGGTTTACGCTGGCACGGCCGCCGGGGC
>JBAVTI010000176.1:0-22442 GCA_049696055.1 Paracoccaceae bacterium
CGCGGTTCCAGCACAAGGGTTTGGGGCCGCTTGGTGCCTTGGGAGGCGGCGTTGTAGCCAGACCCGGCGAAAGCAATTTGCGCCGTGGCGTCGCGGCTGGTGGCAAGCAGGGCGCAGCCAAACACCATCACCGCCAGCAAGGCATGGGGGCGGCTGTGGTTAAGGCGGGCGTCAGGTCGCACTGGCGGGATCCTTGGCGGGTTCGGCATCCCAGATCGTCGGGTCCGAGAGATAGCGCACTGGAAACTCCCAGATCACCACGGTGGGCGGTTGATCCGCAAAGTCCTTGGAGGCGAGGTAAGTCAGCATCGGGCGGGCGGGGCCCTGGCCTTCGAGGGCAAAGTTCAGCACGTCGCGGTGCAGGGCGATTTTAAGCGATTCCGCAAAGCTCCAGTTCGGATTGGCGCTGTAGGAAGTGCCGACCAGCACGGTATCGACTGCTGCCGCGGTGCCGAACAGGTCGCTCAGGCCGGTATCGGTGGCGGCGGCGGTGGTCAGGATGGGTTCGGCCAGAAACGGGGTGACGGTTTCAGGGTCAAAGCCAAGCAAAGGGGCCAGACTTTCCGAGGTGACGAAGGACACGAGATCGCCGGTGATCTGGGCTTGGGGGGCGTTGACGCGCTGGAAATCGGTGTCGCCTTGCGCGATCAGGCCCGATTGCGCCAGACCTATGGCCACGGCGGCGGCCCCGGTTTGCGACCAATGGGTATCGGTTTGCAAAAAGACGGGGGACTGCAGGGCGGCGGCGCTCATGGCGGCACGGCTATCGACGGCAGCTATTCCGGCGGCGGCAAGGCCAGTCAGGAAGCTGGAATAGCGATCATGGATGGCGGCGGAATAATCAGGCTGATCGGCCAGATTGGCGTAGATGTCGAGCTTGGCCGGAACCGGCACGATGACAAGTTTCACCCCCTCCCGATCCAGCGTGTCGCGCACGGCGATGATCTGTTGCAGCGGGGCGGACAGATCTTGTGGCATGGTGCGGGCTTCTTCGGCGGTGAACAGCCAGTTGTCGCGCCCGGCAAGCACGCCTTTGCGCCCCTCGCCCATCACCAGATACCGCGCAGCGCCGATCAGGCCGATTGCCGGATCGCGGTGCGGCAGGGCGCGTTTGTAGACGTGATCGACATTCGAGGTGACGCTGCCCTTGAGCGCCTTGAGATCAAAGGGCACGTCGGTGAAGCCCGAAAAGTTCACATAGCCAACATTCACCACCACCGCGTAGCCAAAGAAGGCCACGGGCAGCAGGTAACGCGATGCTTTGAACAAGGTTTGCAGGGGGAACAGGGTTTGCATGGGGGCCTCTTAGAACTGGAAGTAGAGGAAAGGGGAAAAGCTTTGCTCGGACAGGCGCATGATAGCGAGCACCGCAATGACCACGGTGACCAGCGCCGGGACCATGGTATTGACGGCCGTCAGAGTGCCGCCCATGCCGCTGGGGGCATAGTAGCGGCGGGTGGCCAGATCGCGCAGTTGCGGCTCGAACGCGGCGATCAGCAGGCCAAGCGACAGGATGGCGACGCTTTCGCGGCTGATCTGGTAGGCGACCTCGATCGGCATGGCAAAGCCGTTCAGGCCAAGCATGGCGGTATAGAATTCCATGGCCTGCGTCATGTCGGCGGCACGGAAGGCGACCCAGGCGATCAGCACGATCAGCAAGGTGCGGATCAGCGCCAGCGCCCCGGTTTCGCGGTTGGCAAGGCCGCTGTAGCGCTCATACGCCAGCCAGCCGCCATGCCACAGACCCCAGACAAAGAACGTCCAGTTGGCACCATGCCACAGGCCGCCCAGCACCATCACCAGCATCAGGTTGATATAGGTGCGGCGCGGGCCTTTGCGGTTGCCGCCAAGCGGCAGGTAGAGGTAATCGCGCAGCCAGGTGGACAGCGAGATATGCCAGCGGCGCCAGAATTCGGTGATCGAGCGGGAAATATAGGGGGTATTGAAGTTCGCCAGAAAGCGAAACCCCATCATCATGCCAAGGCCAACCGCCATGTCGCTGTAGCCCGAAAAGTCGAAATAAAGCTGCAGCATGTAGGCGATGGCCCCAAGCCAAGCCAAGGGTGCGGTGGGATCGGCGGTGGTGAAAGCCAGATCGGCCAAGGGGGCGATGGCATCGGCCAGCAGCACCTTTTTACCCAGCCCGACGATGAACAGCGCCATGCCGTCGGCAAACAGCTGGGGCGTGTGAACCCGGTGTTCAAACTGGCTGGTCAGATCCTTGAACCGCAGGATCGGCCCGGCGACCAGTTGCGGAAACAGCGAGATATAGGCGGCAAAGTCAAAGAAATTCGAGGTGGGTTTGGCGTCGCGCCGGGCCACGTCGACCAGATAGCTGATCGAGTGGAACACATAGAACGACACGCCGATCGGCAGGATCAGCCGCCAATGCACGCCCAGGCCGTTCGCATCGGTGCCAACAAGTGCTGCAAAGCTGTCGATGAAAAAATTCAGGTATTTGAACACGCCCAGCACCGCCAGACATCCGGCGACGCCGATGGTGGTGTAGACACGGGCCATGGGCGTGCCAAGATTTTTGCCGATCAGGTGGCCAAACGCGAACGACCACAGGGTGGTGAGGAACAACAGGCCCAAAAAGTCGAACCGCCACCAGCCGTAAAACAGATACGAGCCGAGCAGGATGGTCAGCGAGCGCCAGCGGGTGGGCGTCAGGAAATATAGCACCAGAAACAGCGGCAGGAACAAGAACAGGAAGGTCTCTGACGAAAATACCATTGCGGCTACTCCGGCTGGCAGGTGGATTGGGCGAGGGACGTGGCTTGCGCCGTGTCACGGCCCGCAAGGGCAATGCGGAATTCGGTGGCGTCGTGCTGTTGCATCGACGTCAGGAACCCGGGGAGATATTGGGTAAACTCGCCCCCAAACAGGCGTGGCAGTTGGGCGTCGAGGCGGTTGTCAGACAGCAGGACTTCGCCGATGTTCGCGCCGCGCATGCCTTCACGGTTGCCCGCAAATACGTTGGCCTGAACGTGGCCCGAGGTGCCGGGTTTTTGGCGCTGCACATCAAGCCCGGCAGTATGGTTCAAAAGCAGGGCGTTCTGGGTCAGGTGATATGACCCCGAGGCGCGCAGCCGCATCCCGGCCGCGCCGTTGTTGCCGATGATATTGCCGTGTGCTGCGATGCAATCGGACCGGGTGATCGCCACGCCGGTGCCGCCGTTTGCGACAATGACATTGTCGGCCAGGGTGAGATCGCGGCTGATGCCCTCGACGGTCAGGCCGTTTTGCGCGCTGCCTGCCACCAGATTGCCGGCAACAGTGGTGTCTTTGACATCGGCCAACCGGATGGCAGAGCCAGAGCGGCTGGCGCGGACGGTGTTGCCCACCAGTGAAAGGCCGGTGCCGCCGACTATGGATACTCCGCCAGAGCGGGGCGCATCAATCAGGTTGCCAGAGAACAGGGCGTTCTTGGTGCCGACAAGCGCGACCCGGCCAATGTCGGTAAAGTGGTTGTTGATCAGCACAGGCGGAAAAGCCGGTTGAAACAGGCCGCGCCCGACCACGGCGATACCGCCAAACATATCGCTGCCACCAAAGCCCAAGGCAGAGAACTGCATGTTCTGAGCCACCAGCGACCCTTGGCCGGTGACCAGAACAAAGGGGGCAAAATCGGCGGCGGCGGTGTTGGCGTCACCCCCTGCCGACACATCGGCGCCCATCAGATCGAGGCGGCCGAACGCCAGCAAGAACGCCCCGGAGGCCCGGTCGATTTCAAGCTGATCGCCGGGTTGCAGCATCAGCCCCGCGTCGGCCCAGACCACCAGCGGGCGCGTCAGGTGCCAGGTGTCGCCTTGCAGGGTCAGGGCATTGTCGGCAGCGGCGGCGGCCACTTCGGCAAGGGTCGAATGACCTTCACGCAGGAAGATCGCATCCTTCTTGCCCGCCTGAGCCTGCACCAATAGCAGCTGACCATTGGCCCCGGTGTGAATGGCCAATTGGGTAAGGGCGATTTGCAGATCGCCCGACGTGACCTGTGCCGGATGACCTGCCGGGAAGGGGGGCAGGGTGCCGGGCAAGGTTGCCAATTGCAGCGGGGGGGCGGCAGGCAGGTCTGCCAGCTGCGCCAGTTCAGCGGCAGCTTGCCGCAGTGTGCTGGCAAAGGCCGCGATCGGGGTGGATTGGTCGGCGGGGGCCCGCAGTAGCGTCTCGATCCGGACCATCGGCAAGGCATCGGGGGCCGCCGAAGCGGGGGTTGCCATCAGGATCGACAAAAGCAAGGGGACGAGGGGTTTGCGCATCAGTTTACCAAAAGATCCTCGGTCGGGGGCATGTCGTCGAACGCGGTCAGGTCGGGCGAGATAAAGCCACGCAGCGGCGCACCAAATTCGGCGCGCAACAGGGCGTCGGCCTCGTCGCCCGCCCTTGTGAACATCAACTGGATCACCCGCAGTTCGCGCGAGGTCGGGTTGATCAGTGGCAGGGCGAAATCGGCGTCGATGGCGACGGTATCACCGCGCCGGGTGCGGGTTTGCACACCGTCCATCTCGTAGATGCCTTCGCCCGATACCACGGTCAGCAAGCTTGGCCCCGAGCCGGTGCCATTGACCTTGAGCCGCGCGCCGGGTTGCACGGTGATCATGCGCATGTCGTAGCCTGCATCCCCCGCCAGCTTTTCGACCCGGCCCCAGGTGGTGTCGCGGGCGACGTGGGTATGCACCTCGCGGCGCATCTGGGATTTCAGGTGATCGACAACCTTCTTGACGCTTTGCGAATGTTCGCGGTTGGTGACCAGCAAGGCATCGGGGGTATCAATGACGATCACGTCTTGCATGCCGATTACGGCAACCAGCCGGGTATCGCTTTGGATCATCGAGTTCTTGGTATCCATGGTCAGCACGTCGCCATTGGTGACGTTGCCATCGGCATTGCGTTCCGAAATCTGATGCACGGCGTTCCAGGCGCCGACATCATCCCATTCGATATCGCGCAGCGGGGCCAAAGCGATGGCCGCCGTGCGTTCAAACACCAACCGCTCGGTCGGCTCGTTGGTGGCCTGCGCAAAGGAGGATTCTTCGAGCAAAATCAGATCGCGGTTGCGGTCGGCAGCCTTGAGTGCGGCCAGCACGGCAAAATAGGTGTTGGGGTCGAGGCGGTGGAATTCTTCGATCAGGGCATCGGCGCGGAACAGGCTGATGCCTGAAGCCCAGTAGGAAAAGCCGGTGTTCAGCAGCCGCTTGGCAATCTCGAAAGCCGGTTTCTCGACAAAGCTTTCGACGCGGTGCAGGCCGGGGTAATTCTCATAGCCGCCGCCATCGGTGATGTAGCCGTAGCCGGTTTCGGGGTAGGCGGGTTTGATGCCGAAGGTGACGATGCGGCCATTGTCGGCGGCGGCCTGCATGGCGGTGACGGTCTTGTTGAGGTTGCCCTTGATGATGTGATCGGAAGGCAGCACCAAAAGCTGGGCGTCGGGGTCTGATTGCAGGGCGGTCAGGGCGGCGGCAAGCACGGCGGGGCCGGTATTGCGGCCTACCGGCTCGCCGATCACGGTGCCGCCGGTCTGCAATTCGTGCAGTTGGCGGTCTACCATGGCGGTGTGGCGGGCGTTGGTAACCACAATGGGGGCGTGGAACGAAGCGCTGCGGTGGCGCTGCACCGTGGTTTGAAAATAGGTCAGGCTGCCCTTGCCGCTGATGGGCTGAAACTGTTTGGGCTGATCAATGCGCGACATAGGCCACAGCCGCGACCCCATGCCGCCACATAAGATGACGGGGTAAATCGGGTTCTTCATGATTGGGCTCCTAGGGAAACGCGGGCCGTCAGCGCGCGCAGGGCGGCCAAGGGTGCCAGGATTTGAGGGACGGGTTTCATGATCAGGAGTTCGGCCAATTGGCCGTCATAGGACGCGGGAAGCGGCGTTTCAGGCGTCAGCAGTACCGGCACTTCGGCGGTGGCGTTGGTGCCGGTCAGGCCGGGAAGCGAGGCGGGATCAAAGCTGGCGCGGGCGGTGGTGCCATCGGAAAACCGCACAAGAACATGGTCGGCGCGGGCAAGGGCGAGCAGATCTTGCCGCGCGATCAGGCCCGAGATCACCAAGGCGGCGTCGGGCTGCGACAGATAGAGGATCGGGTCACCGGCAAAGACGGTGGCGCCGACCGCCAATCCGGCCAACCTTGTGGTGCAATCACAGGGCATGGCGATCGACAGCACCTCGCCCGAGTTGGCGCGGATCGAAAAGGCAACCTCGCCGGGGGCTGCGTCGGCGTTGATATAGTCGATCTGGCCCGAGGTAATGGCGGCCAAAGTCTGACCCGCAAGGGAAATGCGGGCAGGTGTGGCGACCGGGGTGGTGAAGGCACGGTCGAACACCACGTTGGATACCATGGTGACCAGAGCCACGGTCAGCGCGGCCAGGCCAAGATTGCCCAACACGCGACTGACAGTGACCCCGCTACCCGCCCGAGTGGGGGCTTTGGGACGGGCTTTGGCCGGAACGGCAAGGGCGACGCCGATGGTTTGACCAAGCGACACCAGATCGCCTGCGATGAAGGAATTCAGCAAGTGCCGCAGTTGCGGCAGATGCGGCCCCGCAGGATCGACGAACAAAAGCGAAGCGCGGCCATTGGCCTTGTCGATGCCATGCACGTTGCATTGCGCCGAAAGGGCGACGGTAAAGCCATCAAAGGCAAACACCAGCCGAGCCAGACGTTTTGCGCCCTCGAGCTGGGGGTCGATCAGGCCAGAGATTCCGGCGTTGACCAAAGACAGGCCTTCGCCCCGATACTGCCGACCGTCGATTTCGCAGGTGAAGGGGATGTCGATCACCGGATGGTCGCTTTGACCCGATTGCGCGACCAGCGGCGGGGCAACGGTGGGTTCCATGAGCGTATTTTCCAACGGGTATTCCTTTTTCAGATCGGGCAGGTCGGGGACGGGAGGCAGGGACATCAGATCACGCCGGACATCAGCAAGACCCCGAAGGTCAGCCAGCTAAGCGCCAGCACATGCACATAGGCGGAACCCCAGGTTTTGATCTGGGCACCGATGGGCAGGCGCAGCGCCCTGCCGGTTTGGGGATTGGACTGGCGGGTCCAGCGTTGGCGATCCAGCCGGAACAGGACGTAGCTTTTGACGGCAGCGCCCATGATCTGACCGAAATACAGCAAGAACGGGTAGGTGATCGGAAAGTGGCCGCCCCGGACGCGGGCAAGGATGGTGCAAAACACGTAGCGGGTGACCATTACCCAAGCGAGGTAGGCCGGGATCACCAGAGGCTCGATGAAGATCGCCGTGGCGATGACCGAGATCGGGCCAGCAAGCGTTGTCCAGATGCCGAGACGTTGATCAAGGATCGACCACCAGGTGAAATAGCCGATCTCGCGGGCGGGAAGGGCAAGGGCGCGGCCATTGGTGCGCAACATATTGCCAAACCAGCGCACCATCAGGGTCACTGCACTATCGACAAAGCCGGGCTTGGGCTGGCTTTCCATCGACAGTGAGGCGACGTCGGGCATATAGGCCATTTTGTAGCCGTGCTTGAGCAGCCAGAACCATGTGGACTTGTCATCGCCGGTGAGAAAGTTGACCCGGCCCAAACGCCAATGGTCGATGTAATCGTGCTGAACCAGTTCGATGAAATCGCTGCGGGTGGCAAGGTCGGCGCGAAACACCGACATCCGCCCGGTCAGCGTCAACACCCGGCCCGAAAGCCCCATCGAGGCCATCATCATCTGGCGTTGGGTAAAGCGCAGGGCAAACCAATCGGCAAACAGCGGGCTGTCCTTGATTTCCACCCGTTCGTCCGTGGTCAGCGCGCCGACCTGCGGGTCGGTGAAAATCGGCAGGGTTTGCGCCACGATATCCAGCGGCACACAACTGTCGCCATCAACCATGATCAGAATATCGCGCCGGGTTGGGGCCTGACGCGAGATAAGGCGCAAAGACCGGGCAAGGGCATCACGTTTGCCGGTGCCGGGGATTTGGTCGACCAACAGCTGCACCGTGCTCATGTCGCAGGGCATGGTGGCAAAGATGCTGCGGATCAGCCGCAAATCGCCACTTTCGACCACCGAGGCCACGATGGTGGCCCCGCCTTTGGCCTGAGCGGCGGCGAGAAAGATCGAGCGGTAGACCCGCGTTGTGACGTCAGGTTCGATCTTGTAGCTGGTGGTCAGGAAATAGGCGTGGCCGTGGATCGGTTCTGCATCGAACAGTTTTTGCGCGCGGGCCTTCATCCGGGGATAGGCGTATTTAAGATAGACGAAAGCCCGCACGAAATTGGTAAGCGCCCAAGTGTAGCGCCAGATGCCAACCACACCGACCACAATCAGCCCGTTCGACACATCCGCCAGCGCATGCGCCGGAATGCTGGTGCCAAGCAAAATACAGACCGAAAGATAAGCGATGTGACCCAGCATGGTTTACCAACAGATCCCTTCGTAGGTGCCGTTGGACCGCTGGCCCGGCATGATGCGGGTCAGGTCGATAATGCGGCGGTCGTGCATCACGTCTTTCAGGGGCTGCACGGTTTCGTCGTATTTGTTGCCGACCAGAACGATGTCCGACCCGGCGATCAGCGCCTGAATGGTGGGGACAAGGCGGCTTTTGAGATCGATGTTGTAATCGTTGCCGCGGCCTGCGGCGCTCATGTCATTGGCGTAGGCCTCGTGAACGAAGGGGTCGTAGACCTGCAAGGATATGCCTTGGTCAATCAACCGCGAGGCAAGTTCGGCCAAGGGGCTTTCGCGCATATCGTCGGTGCCGGGTTTGAAGGAGATGCCGACCATGCCGACCTTTTTAGAGCCCGATGCGTGGATCATCTGTTCGGCGCGCGAGATCTGCGCCGCGTTGGCCAGCAGCACCGCATCCAGCAGCGGCGAGGCCACGTTGATGTCGGCCGCAATCGAGCGCAGGGCGCGCACGTCTTTGGGCAGGCAAGAACCGCCAAAAGCAAAGCCGGGGCGCATGAAATACGGGCTCATGGAAACTTTGTGATCCGAGCAGAGAATTTTCATCACCTGCTGGCCATCAAGGCCACAAGCCTTGGCGATATTACCGATCTCGTTGGCGAAAGTAACTTTAACGGCGCGCCACGAATTTGACGTATATTTGACCATTTCCGCAGTGCGCAAATCAACCAAGTGTATATCGCAATCGAGACCTTCATTGAGGGAGGATAATATATTACCTGTGGTTGTATCCAGAGCGCCAAACACGATCAGGCCGGGGTCGTAGTAATCCTGGATCGCGGTGCTTTCGCGCAGAAACTCGGGGTAGTAGCCGACGCCGAAATCCACACCGGCCTTCAGGCCCGACGCGGATTCAAGCAGGGGGACGCAGACCTTTTCCATGGTGCCGGGAACGATGGTCGAGCGCACGATCACCGAGTGAAAGCCGTCCTTGGTTTTCAGCGCGCGGGCGATGTTTTCGCAGACCCCGGTAACGTAGCCCAAGCCGATTGATCCGTCGGGTGCAGACGGGGTGCCGACGCAGACGAAGGACGCATCAGAGGCCTGGACCGCGGCGGCAAAATCGAGCGTTGCGGTGAGGCGGCCAGCAGCCACCACTTCGGCGATCAATTCGTTCAACCCGTGTTCAACGATCGGCGAGAGACCCGCGTTGATGGCATCGACCTTACCGGGATCTACGTCGACGGCGATGACGGTATGGCCGTCTTTTGCCAGGCAGGCTGCCGAGACAACCCCCACATATCCAATTCCGAAAACCGCAATTCTTGCCATCGAGTGCATCCCAATTTCGTGTTCACCGTTGCCCCGAAATGCGGCAGTGCGGCATTAACCCAAAGTTAGGGACATTCCGGAGGGAATGAAAAGTCGGGCAAAAACGTGCAATTTTCGAAGATTTTTATAGATTTTCCTGACAGTTGCGGGGGTTTGCCTGACAGGCGATTTCCGGCCATCGTCAGGCAGATCGGAAGAATTGCTGCGACTGCAAAACGACAAGGGCGGCGCTGGAAACCAGTGCCGCCTTGAGCTGGGAATTTGAAAATTTCGAATCAGGAAATGGAGTGGGGCGGGTCAATGCGCCGCCTGCACCCAACCATTCTGGATGGCGAAGGCGACAATTTCACGTCGCCCTGAAAGGTTCAACTTTGACGCGCCACGGGCCTTGTAGGTTTCGATTGTCTTGCTCGAAAGCTCTAGTTCGTGGCCGATTTCCTTGAGGCTTTTGCCATGAGCGACGGATTTAAGCACATAAATCTCACGTTCTGTCAGGGATCGGGTGACTGTTGCGCGGCGCGAAGCGGGGGATTCAGGGCCAAAAACCGCCTGCGCATAGGCCACATCAAGGTAAACCCCACCCGAAGCCACCACGATGACAGCTGTTTTCAACGCGTCATAAGAGGCAGTTTTGGGTAGAAAACCTTGGAAACCAGCGGCAATGCAACTGCGGGCAAGATCGGCAGAACAATCAGAACAGTAGCCGATCAACGCCACGGCAGGCAATAAAGTGCGGAAATGTTGCACGATCTGGGCCACCGGAAGGCCGGTCTGAGTGGGGTCGATCAAGACCACATCAAAGCTTGGAACCTCGGGTAACGCCAGATCAGACCCTGGTTCGGTATGCAAAGCCGTGGCCGAGAAGCCCGGTTCACGCCCAAAGAGCATGCTTATTCCAGAGGCAAGAAGCGGGTTGGTGTCGAAGGCAGCGATGTCGATCCGTTTCGTTTCAAAAGACAACCTATTCACCCTTTTATCCTGTTCTCTGGCAACGCAAGTAAGGGCGACGTACGACATAATCTACCTAGGATTGTGTGTCGAGTTCTACCAATATGGGCAAACTGTGGCAGAATCGTGGCTGTAAGGTAAAGGTTTTCTAATTGTGGGAATCTGCGCAAGCGGATGTCCGCTAAAACCGATATTAAAATGGGACTGCGGCGCGCGATTCATCGCTGATAGCAATTTCGCCCATCAATTAGTCAGACGTTAGTCTGACTGTCGGGGTAAACCTGACACGGGCCAAGGGCCACGCCGGGGAAAGGCTGTGGTTGCAAAGGCCGTGCCGAAGGGTGATTCGGCGCGCCGAATCACCGGGGTTTGTACGGACCGCTATCGGTATTTAGCCAAGATCATAGAGGGTTTGCATTTGCACAGCCGTGATGCCCAGCAACACGAGGTTGCATCCCGCGTCGGAGGTGATTGACAGGCCCGTGGCGGTGCCATGCTGAACCACGGCAAAAGCAAAGTCCGCCGCAGGGTTGTTGCCATTGATCAACCATTGCCGAAGGGACGCCATCAGGTCTGACCCGGAATGACCGTCGAAATCGAGGCGGTCACCTTGCTGAAAACTGAAATCATCGACGTAATTGGTGCCACCGCTGGCGATAAAGGTGTCGACGCCTTGGCGGCCTGTCAGGGTGTCAATGCCGGTGCCGCCGCAAAGGCGGTCATCGCCAGAGCCGGCTTGCAGCACATCATTGCCACCCCCGCCGTTCAGAATATCGTTGCCCCGCCCGCCAAACAGCCGATCATCGCCGCCCCAACCAAGCAGCATGTTATCGCCGTCGTTGCCCAGAGCATTGTTGTCCAGGCTGTTGCCGACGAAATCTATATTGCCAATGCCGGTCAGTTGGACGGCATCGAGATTGTTGCCCGCCACCACGGAAACGGCGGAATCGAGCCGCTCGAACCCCACGCCGCCGGTCTCAATCGAGGCATAGTTGATGCCGCCGATCCGGCTGCTGCTGGCGTAATCAAGTTCGGTCAGGTTCAGGGTGCCATTGGCAAAGTTGATCTGTTCCACGCTGGCGATCTGGGTCATGCCATCAGAGGAGTAGAACACCAAGCGGCCCTCAATCCGGGCGGCCAGCACATCTTGCATCCGGTCGGCAAAGATCAGGGTATCGGTGCCATAGCCGCCGATGACCACATCGCGACCGGCAGAGGCGTGAATGATGTCATCACCGGTGCCGCCGTCGAGCAAATCGTCGCCGCGCCCGCCGGTCAGGCTATCGTTGCCGCCCAAAGTGGAAATCACAGCATCGTTGTCAGTGGCCACAACAGTGTCGGCGCGCACGGTGCCGATGACCTGCCGGAATTGGATGATGTTGGTCGCCTGATCCGTGGGCGGGCCGTAAGTTGTGCCTTCGTTGAAAAAGCTGGTCGCACCCAGATATCCCTGCTCGGCACCGATCCGGATCGAGACGTCGACGGTCACCACATTGTCATGGTCCAGCCCGCCGTGAAAGTTGATGTCGCGGTTGGTATAGGTGACGTGAATGGTATTGCCGACAGCCGAGGTATAGCTGGCGAACAGCACGGCATGGCGCACATCGGTGATGGTCAGGTTTGTGAAATTGCTATCGTAAACATCCCTCAGCCAAAAGCCGTAGCCGTTGCCGCCGTCGCCTTTGTTATGCGCGCCATCGACCAGAACGTCGATGACGTTGGCATCAAGCGTCTTGCCGATGACCACGCCGTTCGAGCCGGGTTCGATCAGGTCGATGCCTTGCAGAACGGTGCCGATGGTGCCGTTGATCAGCAGCATCATGCCGCCGTTCTCATTTGCCAGGGTATTGGTGAACAATGAGGGATCTGATGCGCCATAGGCCCCGCGCAGGGTGAAATTCGACAAGGTGACCCCGGATACCATGTCGATGGTTTGCACGGTGGTGCCCGTGGTCGGGAAGTCGAAGGTAAGGCCACGGTCCAGTGTGACGGTATTGCCCGAGACCGAGACAACGGTGGCAAGGGCGGTGCGCAGCGGCTTGTCGTCGCGCCACAGAAGATCGCCGATCTGGTCAAAGAGGGCAGCGGTGTTTTCCGCCTCGATCCAGATGGTGTCGCCCGCGTGCAGGCCGTGGCCAGCGGTAAGGGTCAGCGTGGTGCTGCCCTGCGTGGCCGCAGTGGCGATGGTTGTGGGGGCCGACATCGGTTCAACAAACAGTGGCGCGCCAACCCGAATCGCGGGGGCGCCATTCAGGCTTGCATCGGCGATGATGATGGTCTGTCCGGTGCCCGCCCCGGTTAGCGTGATGTCATCGCGGGCAATGACGACCGTGGTGTTAAAGCGGAAAGTCCCGGCAGCCAGTTGGATCGTGGCACCGTTCGGGGCGGCATCAATGATGGCTTGCAGGGCTGTGGCGCTGGTACCCGCGCTTACGTTGATCGTGGTGCTGTTCGCCGCAGAGGATGTCGAATTTTGGGCGGAAACGGGTTGAAGGATGGTCATCTGGTGGCTCCTTTAGATCACAGCGCATCCCAGAATTCCCCTAAGAACGAGGCTGCGAACGGGCATAAACGTGCTCATTCTGTGTTGGTAGTCACAATCTTGAGTTGCATTTCGTTTCGGCGAGACGATGCCGATTTAAGCCGAAGCGGGCGGGAAGCCGCTGAATCTTTGAGCGAATTCAGGGGGAGACAGTCGGTTTTGCACCAGTTGACGGGTGGCCGGATCGGCGAGCGGCCCGCAAAAAGGCAGATGCCGCGCGATTGGGCGGTGCCTGTCATGTATGCTGCAAGGGATTGCGGCACGATTGTGGCCATCTGCCCCACCGCAAGGCGTTTACAGGGGCAAGGCGGGGGCAGTCAGGGCTGGGTCGTATCCCCGGCAAGGCGCGATTGCCGGGGATGTTGGCTTAGGGTTGGCCGGCAAGCCAGTCGCGAAAGGCCGTCGTCACATCGGGATCGCCATCGACCATGTATTGCGGCGCAGGGTAGCTGCCATCAGCGACGTCTGCGGCGAAAGCGGCATAGGCCTTGACCCGTTCAAGCTGCAGTCGGGCGTGTTCGGCGGCGAAGTCGGCGTAGACCTTGGCATGGCGCGGGATCTTGCCGGTGTTTGCCCCCAGAACGTCATCCGAGAACAGATATTGCGCATGGCCGCCGGGACCAGCCCCCATCGACACAAGGAACAGGCCGGTGCGTTCGGCGATGGCGTCGGTGATGGAATGGGGAACCACCTCGATCTCGGCGGCGAAAGCGCCAGCATCTTCAAGCGCTTTGATCTGGTTCCAAACCAGTTGGGCAGATTCGAGGGTTTTAC
This sequence comes from Paracoccaceae bacterium, assembly GCA_049696055.1. Classification (GTDB taxonomy): domain Bacteria; phylum Pseudomonadota; class Alphaproteobacteria; order Rhodobacterales; family Rhodobacteraceae; genus JBAVTI01. The sequence goes on from JBAVTI010000176.1 coordinate 13,963, forward strand.
CCACGGCCTTGAAGCCGCCAGTCCAAGTGGCTTTGGACGGGATAAGGCCAACGTGACCGCAAACCGGAATGGCATGATCGGACAGCGCGCGCACGGTTTGCAGGCTGCCCGAGCAGTAAACGGCGTCGGCGCCGGCTTTGTAAAGCGGGAAGGCCCATTTCAGAAACGCGGCGGTATCACCGATTTCGTAGAAGTTATCGCCGGGAACAGCAAAGCAGCTGGGAGCGGCATCCCGAAACGCCGGGTCCATGATCATGGCGGGCGGCACGGATAGCATGTCGACGCCGGCGCGCTGGGCGGCCTCGGCCTCGGGTAGGGATTCGACGCGTAGCATGGAAAGCTGACGGATACCGCGCAGGGCGCGCAGGTCGGCGATTGTGGGGCGTTTGGCCATCAGGACACCTGAATGAGGACACGGGTGCCCTCGACTTTGACGGGGAAGGTTTTGAGATTGATGCAGACTGGCGAGCGTTTTGCCTCGCCGGTGCGGTAGTCGAACTGGCCATTGTGTTTGGGGCATTCGATCAGGTGGCCCATTACAAGGCCATCGGCGAGATGCACCTGTTCGTGGGTGCAATGGCCAGAGGTGGCGTAAAATGCGCCGTCGGGTGCATGGTAGATGGCGTAACTTGCCCCGGCGTGATCGAAGCGGATAAGATCTTCTTCGTCGATGTCATCGGTGGCGCAGGCGTCGATCCATTGGGTCATGTCGGGTTCCTTATTCGGCGGCGCCAAGGGCTGCGGCGTGGAAGTCTTCGCGGTAGGGTTGGGCGGTGGCGGGCAGCGCGCGTTTGATAAAGTATTCGTCATTGGCCATCTGACGGCGCAGGGCGGGCCACATTTCCGCAAATGCCTGCGGGATCGAGCGGTTGGGCGTCGGCAGGTCGTGCTTGATCATCGCGTGCAGTTTGGGCAGCGCGTGGTAGGGCACCATCGGGAACATGTGGTGTTCAACGTGATAGTTCATGTTCCAATAGATGAAGCGCGATATTGGATTCATATAGACCGTGCGCGAATTCAGACGGTGGTCGATGACGTTATCGGCCAGACCGCCATGCTGCAAAAGCCCGGTCATGACGTGGTGCCACGCACCATACAGCCGGGGCAGGCCGATCACCATCAAGGGCAGGATCGAGTGCATGTAGAATGCAAGGGCGATGGTGACAGCGTAGATTGCCGTCCAGATGCGGGCGACGCGGATCACCTTGCTGCGTTCGGTTTCAGGAATATAGGTTGCTTCCTCGGCATTCAGTTTGCCAGTGGCGTTCAGCAACATCCGGGTCCAGCCGACATAGGCGTCAAAGATGCCGAAAAAGTTGCCGATCAGTTTGACGAACACGGGCGGGCGCATGATGGCGATCTCGGGGTCGCGGCCAATGATATAGGTGTCGGTGTGATGGCGCGCATGGCTCCAACGCCAGGTGACCGGGTTGCGCACGATCATGAAGCAGGCAATCTGATAGACGACATCGTTCATCCACGGGGTTTTGAACGCGGTGCCGTGCGACGATTCGTGCCAGCGCGAGTCGGACGCAGAGCCGTAGAGCACACCATACGCCAGCCAGAACGGGGCGGACCACCATGTGGGCCACAGATATATGCCAAGGCCGGCGAACAGGATCATGCAGCCGTAAAGGATGATGCTGTCGCGGATGGCGGGGCTATCGCTGCGTTGCATCAGCGCCTTCATGTCCTTGCGTGACACCTCGGTGTGATACCACTGCGCGGCGGCAAGGCCGGTTTCGACGGCGCGGCGGGCATCAGGCCCCAAAAGGCTGTAATCTCGTTTTGCCATGGTATTTCCCCCAGCGACCTGACGGTGGTCGATCCTCTGTCGGGTAGAATAAGCAAAACTTTGGTTGCGGCCAATGGTAGCAGTAGCATTTATCGTCAAAATTCGTCAAAGTAGCGGTAAGACCTGACGAAGAACCATCAACGCAGGAGAGATTATGGCAAGACGACCGGGAATGGAGGCGGTTGCACGCGAGGCGGGGGTTTCGCTTGCCACCGTGGACCGGGTGTTGAACGGGCGTGAAGCCGTCAAGCCGGATACTGCGGCGCGGGTGGCGGCGGCGGCAGAGCGGCTGGGGCATCCGTCGGCGCGGCGGATTGTGGCATTGGCGGCGGGAGTGTCAGGGCTGCGTATTGGCATCGTGTTGCACAAGCAGGGGCAGGATTTTTACAAGGCGTTTGCCGAAGAACTTGTCCGGGCGGTAGCCGCGGCGGGCGGCAAGTTGGTGCTGGAGTTTTCAGCTTCGCAGGCACCGTCGGAAATGGCGGGTTTGTTGCGGTCGATGGTCGGGCGCTGTGACGTATTGGCGGCCACGGCGGTCAATCATCCCGAAGTGACGACAGCGGTGGAAGAACTTAAGGCGCAGGGGCTGGCAGTATTTTCCCTGCTATCGGATTTTGCCCAAGGCGTGCGGGCGGGGTACATCGGGCTGAATAACTTGAAGATCGGACGCACGGCAGGGTGGATAATGGCACTTTCGGCAAAAGGGCCTGGCAAAATGGCAATTTTTGTTGGCGGGCATCGCTGGCATGGGCATGAGCTGCGCGAGACGGGGTTTCGCGCCTATATGCGGGAATGCGCGCCGAACCTGGAGGTTTTGGACACGTTGGTGAACCTTGAAACCCGCGCGCTGACCTATGAGGCGACGCTGGCACTGTTGGCGCGGCAACCCGACCTGCGTGGGATTTATGTGGCAGGCGGCGGCATGGAGGGCGCGATTGCCGCGCTGCGAGAGGCCAGGCGGGGGGGCGAGGTGGCATTGGTCGTATCAGCGCTAACGGCCGATTCGCGAACCGGGCTGGCGGAGGGGGTGGTGACGCTGGTGACCGATACGCCTTTGGAAAAGCTGTGCCGCGATTTGATCGAGATGATGCGTTTATCGGTGCAAGAAGGGATGGGGCCGAACGGGATTCAGCACTTTTTGTCGCCAGATTTGCATGTGGCAGAGTCGATCTGAGGTTTTCTGGAGGATGAAGCTGCCCCGCAAGCCGATTGGGGCAAAGGTGCGCCCTGCATCTGTCCATGCCTGACGCGCGCCTGCATGCGCACGGGGAATCTTTCCAAAGCAATTTCGGCCTGACGAGATTGAGGGGTTTTGGAATTTTTTAGTTGAAATGATCCAAAAATGGAATATCAATTCCATAACGCCACCTTCGGGGGCTGGAAATTGGGGAATCACCGACGATGCTGCCTTTTGCTTTGAACCAAATGACCACACCCAACCTTCATTGGGAGGCGTTTTTGGATCTTGCAGCAGAATTGGGCTGCGTCGGCGTTGAACTGCGCAACGACCTGCCGGGTGGCATGTTTGGCGGCGATGATCCGGCCATTGTGGGTGCTGCTGCGAAAGCGCGCGGTTTGCGGGTGCTGGGTTTGGCGCAGGTGGTGATGTTCAACGACTGGTCCGAGACCAAGCGTGCCGAAGCCGAGGCGGTGATGCAGGCGGCGGTGGCGTTGGGTGCCGAGGGGATCGCGCTGATCCCGCGCAACGACAATCTGGGCAATGCAGATGGCGTGCGGCAGCCTGCGTTGGCGCGGGCTTTGACCGAATTGTTGCCGATGCTGCGCGGGCATGGCTTGAAGGGTATGGTTGAACCGTTGGGGTTTGAAATCTGCTCGCTTCGGCAAAAAGCCGAGGCTGTGGCGGCGATTGAGGCGCTGAATGCGGGCGATACTTTCAAGCTCGTGCATGATACATTTCACCATCATCTGGTCGGTGGCGGGCCGCTGTTTGCCCGCCAGACCGGCATCGTGCATGTGTCGGGTGTTGTGGATCCCGCCGTATCAGTTTCGGACATGCGCGACAGCCACCGGGTATTGGTGGATGCGCAGGATCGGTTGGACAATGTGGGGCAAATTGCGGCGTTGCGGGCGGCAGGTTACACAGGTGCGATCAGTTTCGAGCCGTTTGCGCCTTCGGTGCATGCGTTGACCGACTTCGTCGGGCCGCTGCGCAAGTCGATGGAATTCATCACCGCTGGGGTTGCCGCCAAGGCTGCCTGATCGGTGCGAATACCCGCCCAAATGGGCGGTCCGGCGGGGAGATCAAGGTGAGCCGGACACCAACTCGTGGAGGAGAGACACATGAAGAAGACCCTTATGATTGCTGGTTTTGCGGCCCTTATGGGCACATCGGCAATGGCTGACGGCATCGGCGTTTCGATGGCGTTGTTCGACGACAACTTTCTGACCGTTCTGCGCAATGGCATGGACGCCAAGGCGAAAGAGCTTGGCGTTGCGATCCAGATCGAAGACGCGCAGAACGATGTGGCCAAGCAGTTAGACCAGATCAACAACTTTATCGCTTCGGGCGTGTCTTCCATCATCGTGAACCCGGTTGACACCTCGGCCACCCAAGCAATGTCGGATGCGGCTGCTGCAGCCAACATTCCGCTGGTCTATGTGAACCGTCAGCCGATCAACGTGGACACGCTGCCAGACAATCAGGCGTTCGTGGCCTCGAACGAAGTGGACAGTGGCACGCTGGAAACCATCGAAGTCTGCGCACAGCTGAAGGCCGCTGGCAAAGACACCGCCAATGTTTATGTGATGATGGGCGAGCTTTCCAACCAAGCCGCTGTGCAGCGCACCGCCGACATCCATGACGTGATGGCTGCTGGCAAATGTGTTGTGACGCTGAACATCATCGACGAGCAGACCGCCAACTGGAGCCGTGATCAGGCGCAAACGCTGATGACCAACTGGCTGTCGTCGGGTGCGGCGTTTGATGGCGTTATTGCCAACAACGACGAAATGGCGATCGGTGCCATTCAGGCGATGAAGGCGGCCAATATCGACATGGCAACTGTTGTTGTCGGTGGTGTTGATGCGACCCAGGACGCTTTGGCCGCGATGCAGGCTGGCGATCTGGACGTGACCGTGTTTCAGGACGCTGCTGGCCAAGGGGCTGGCGCTTTGGACGCAGCGATCAAGCTGAGCAAAGGCGAAGCGGTTGAGCAGAAGGTCTATGTGCCGTTCCAACTGGTGACCCCGGCGAACGTTGCGGACTACGCTGCCAAGAACTAATCCCTTCGGGGTTTAGGGGGGCGGCGCTAACGCGTCGCCCTTTTTTCTCTTGCCGCGCGGGGATACGCGGCAAAGACTGATTCCATCTGACACATTGGGGGAGACAAGCAGTGTCCGAGCCGACGCATGGCCTAGGCGGCCTGAAGTATGATCCATCCAAGAAGGCGCGTCCGCAGGAGCTGAACGTTTTCATCGCGTTCATCGCTATTGTCGTGGCCTTTGAGGTGCTGGGGCGGCTGATCATCGGTGACAGCTTTCTGTTCAACACCCGCGAGGGCGTCGATGGGCTGTTCAACACCCAGCGTTTGTCGATCATTATTCTGCAAGTGGCCACGGTGGGGATTATCGCCATCGGTGTGACGCAGGTGATTATTACCGGTGGGATTGATCTGTCGTCTGGCTCGGTTGTGGGGGCCACCGCGATGGTTGCGATGAGTTTCGCACAGACCGCATTGGTGAATGGCAACCCTAACCCCAAAGCAATTTTCGGGGATTGGGCGATGGACCTGCCGATTTTGGTGCCGATTTTCGTCGGCCTTGCCTGCGGGTTGATGGCGGGTTTGATCAACGGTGCGCTGATTGCCTATACCAAGATCCCGCCGTTTATTGCCACGCTGGGCATGATGGTGTCGGCGCGCGGTTTTGCGCGTTGGTGGTCGACTGGCAACCCGATTTCATTCCCTACCGAAAGCTACAATGCCATCGGTACGGGCATGCGGCCGGTGTTCGTTTTTATAGCACTGGCGGTACTGTTTCATTTGCTGATGACCTATACGAAATACGGCAAGCACAGCTATGCCATCGGGTCGAACGAGCAAGCCACCCGGATGTCGGGCATCAATGTCGATAAGCACAAGGTGCTGGTCTATGTGATTGCAGGAATGTTGGCCTCGATTGCGGCGATTGTGGTGTCGTCCAAGGGGCAAACCGCGCAGGCCAACATGGGGGTTATGTACGAACTTGACGCCATTGCCATGGCCGTTATCGGCGGTGTTTCATTGCAAGGCGGGCGTGGTTCGATCATCGGCACCGTGATCGGGGCGCTGATCTTTGGGGTGATTATCTCGGGGTTCACCTTTCTGAAGCTGGACGCCTATTATCAGGAAATGGTCAAAGGTGCGATCATCATCGGCGCGGTTGTACTGGACCAATGGCGGCAAAAAAGCCGGGCGAGGGGATAATGGACATGAGCGACATCATTCTGGAAACGCGCGGCCTGACCAAACGCTATGGCGGGGTTCATGCGCTGGAAGACGCGAATTTTATCCTGCGTGCTGGCGAGCATGTGGCCGTGGTCGGCGACAATGGCGCGGGAAAATCTACTTTTGTGCGGCAGATCACGGCGGTCGAGCAACGCTCGGCGGGAAGCGTGTCGTTTGGCGGCAAGGAAGTGAACTTTGCGGGGCCGCTGGATGCGCGCGAGGCGGGGATTGAGACGGTGTTCCAAACCTTGGCTTTGGCCGATGATCTGGATGTGCCGTCGAACCTGTTTCTGGGGCGCGAGTTGTTCAAGCTGAAGCTGGGGCCGTTTTCAATTTTGGACCGCAAGGCGATGCGCGAGCGGACTTTGGAGGCGCTTAAGACCACGGCGGTGAAAATTCCGAATGTCGACAATCCGATCCGCAACATGTCGGGTGGGCAACGGCAATGCGTGTCTATTGCGCGGACGGCGGCATTCGCCAGCAAGCTGGTGATCATGGACGAACCTACCGCAGCACTGGGCGTGCAGGAAACGGCGCAAGTGGAAAACATCATACGCGGCTTGAAAGAGCGTGGTGTGCCGTTAATTTTGGTTAGCCATAACCTGCGGCAGGTGTTTGATCTGGTAGACCGGATTGTGGTGTTTCGGCGCGGCCGGATTGTGGCAAGCCTGCGCAAAGACGAAACCGACGGCAATGATATTGTCAGCTATATCACCGGCGTGAAGGGTAGCGCAGATGGGGCTTATGCTTAAGGCGCACGCCAACACTTTTGGCGTGATCACGGGCAAGGCGGCGAAAGAACGGGGTACTGGTCAAACCCGACCATGTGGCGGGGTTGGCGAGCGGTCTTATGAGTGCGAATTCGGGGGAGATGACGGGGGCCGTTATCGACTTTGACCAGAATGTTGCGGGTGCCTACTGCTGAATAGCGGCGGCGGTTCGCAACAAAGATCAACGGGCCTTTGTGCCAAGCTTTTGAGGATGACATGACGATAAGATTCGGACTTTTGGGCGCGGGGCGCATTGGCAAAGTGCACGCAAAGGCAATCACGGGCGATGCGAATGCAACGCTGGTGGCCGTGGCAGATGCGTTTCCCGCAGCGGCCAAGGCGATTGCCGATCAGTATGGCTGCGAAATTCGCACAGTTGAGGCGATTTTGGCGGCTAAGGATATCGATGCGGTGGTGATCTGCACCCCGACCGATACCCATGCCGACCTGATCGAGGCTTTTGCCAAAGCGGGCAAGGCGATTTTCTGCGAGAAGCCGATTGATCTTTCGCTGGCGCGGGTGAAGGCCTGTCTGAAAGTGGTGCGTGACACCAAGGCCGTGTTGATGGTGGGGTTCAACCGCCGGTTTGATCCACATTTCGGGGCGGTGAAGGCCGCGATTGATGCGGGCACCATTGGCGATGTGGAAATGGTGACGATTGTCAGCCGCGATCCGGGGTTGCCGCCGGCAGAGTATATTTCGCGGTCGGGCGGGATCTTCCGCGATATGACCATCCATGATTTCGATATGGCCCGGTTCATGTTGGGCGAAGAAATCGCAACGGTAAGCGCACAGGCCAGCGTTCTGGTGGACCCTGCGGTGGGCAAACTGGGCGATTTTGACAGCGTGTCGGTGATGCTGACCACCAAGTCGGGCAAGCATTGCACGATTTCCAACTCGCGCCGCGCCACCTATGGCTATGACCAGCGGGTTGAAGTGCATGGATCGCTTGGGTCGGCTGCGGCGGAAAACCAGCGCGCGATTTCAATCGAAGTGGCGACGGTTGCGGGCTACACGCGGCCACCGTTGCATGACTTCTTTATGACCCGTTATACCGAAGCTTATGCCGCCGAGATTGCTGCGTTTATTGCGGCGGTCAGCGGCAAGGGCAAAGCCTCACCTTCCGGAGAAGATGGGTTGGTGGCGCTGGCGTTGGCAGAGGCCGCATTGCTGTCGGTGGCCGAGGGACGCGCCGTGAAAATGAGCGAAGTTCTGGGTAAATAATACGAGAGATTCTACCCGGCCAATCCTGAAAGGGGGGTGCCACTCCCGCGCCCGAAACCGGTAAACTTTGCTGCGCAGCATTCAATTATGCTGCGCAGCATTTTTTTGTGTGCACAGGCCCATTCTGCGCAGCAAGTGTTTTGGATCAAATGCTTAGTAGCTAATTGGTCAGCAAGAGATAGCTGTTCAAACCGGGGCCATGGTTTTGCACGATGATCGTGAAATAGCCGGTTTCTGCAGGGGCAA
>JBAVTI010000177.1:0-4940 GCA_049696055.1 Paracoccaceae bacterium
GGGCTAGAGGGCTTCATTAATCGATTGTTGATCTGAGGAACGGTAGCGTGCTCAGATCAGACATGAGATTCACGCCGCGGCGCGGGTATCCGCTCCACAGGCAGAACGACTGGGCCAAAGAGAGAACATCGGCCTAGATGGGCTCTCAGACATGGTGAGACACAGAGAAATGGCTCAAGAAAAAAACACGTTGTACTGCTCGTTCTGCGGCAAGAGCCAGCACGAGGTGCGCAAACTGATCGCCGGACCGACGGTTTTCATCTGTGATGAATGCGTCGAGCTGTGCATGGACATCATCCGTGAGGAGACCAAGACCACAGGTCTGAAATCCACCGATGGCGTGCCGATCCCCAAAGACATCTGCAAAGTGCTCGATGACTATGTCATCGGGCAGGTGCATGCCAAGCGGGTGTTGTCGGTCGCGGTGCATAACCACTACAAGCGGCTGAACCATTCGTCGAAGTCGGATATCGAGCTTTCGAAATCCAACATCCTGCTGATTGGCCCGACGGGCTGCGGCAAGACGCTTTTGGCGCAAACGCTGGCGCGAATCCTCGATGTGCCGTTTACCATGGCCGATGCAACGACGCTGACCGAAGCCGGGTATGTCGGCGAGGATGTGGAAAACATCATCCTCAAACTGCTGCAAGCCAGCGAATACAACGTTGAACGGGCGCAGCGCGGCATCGTCTACATCGACGAAGTAGATAAGATTACGCGCAAATCGGATAACCCGTCGATCACCCGTGACGTCTCGGGCGAGGGTGTTCAACAGGCGCTGCTGAAGATCATGGAAGGCACAGTGGCAAGCGTGCCGCCGCAGGGCCGGCGCAAGCAACCACAACAGGAATTCCTGCAAGTGGATACCACGAACATCCTGTTCATCTGCGGTGGTGCCTTTGCAGGGCTTGAAAAGATCATCGCTCAGCGCGGCAAAGGGTCGGCCATCGGCTTTGGTGCGGCGGTCAAAGACCCGGACTCGCGCGGTGTGGGCGAACTGTTTGGCGAGTTGGAGCCGGAAGATCTGCTGAAATTCGGTCTGATCCCGGAATTTGTCGGCCGTCTGCCGGTAATTGCCACCCTGACCGATCTGGACGAGCCGGCCTTGGTGACCATCCTGACCGAGCCAAAGAATGCGCTGGTCAAGCAATACCAACGCTTGTTCGAGATCGAAGGGGTGCAACTGACCTTTACTCCGGATGCTTTGGTGGCGATTGCCAAGCGTGCGATCAAGCGCAAAACTGGTGCGCGCGGTCTGCGGTCGATCATGGAAGACATCTTGCTGGACACCATGTTCGAGATGCCGGGCATGGTTGACGTGACCGAAGTCGTGGTCAAAGAAGAGGCCGTGAATAATGGTGCCAAGCCGCTGCTCGTGCATTCGGACAAGAAAAAAGAACCGGCATCGGCGGGCTGACCAGCCGTTTTGGTGATGAAATCAGGCGGGCATCAGCCCGCCTTTTTCATATCTGACCGAACCCACTGGACCTTGCCGCAGCCTTGGTTCATATGAGTGGAAACGTCTTTGGAGGCTTTTCGATGTATTTCCTCAAGCGGCTTCTTACCTGGTGGAACAGCCAGACGCTGGGCACGCAATTGTTCACTTGGCGCCGTGGCATCAAAGTGGGCGAGGATGATCAGGGCAACGTCTACTACCAGACCCAAGACAGCAAACGCCGCTGGGTGATCTACAATGGCGAATGCGAAGCCAGCCGGGTGACGCCCGATTGGCACGGCTGGTTGCATTTCACTTGGGATCAACCGCCGACAAAAGCACCATTGGTGCATAAGGCTTGGGAAAAACCGCATCAGGAAAACCTGACCGGTACCGAGGCGGCTTACGCGCCGACCGGGTCTATTCGCAAGGCAGCCCCGGTCGCGCGTAGCGACTATGAGGCGTGGCAGCCCGAATAATGGCGGAAAATATCTCGGAAGTGATTGCGGGCGGGGCGGTTTTGGCCGCTGCCATTGGGTTTTTGGTCTACGCGGGCCAAAGCACCGGGTTTACCGGCGATGCTGGCACATATGAGCTTGTCGCATCGTTTCGGTCGGTCGAAGGGGTGACCGTTGGCACTGATGTCAAGCTGGCGGGAGTGAAAGTAGGTACCATAACCAGTTTGGAATTGAACCCGACAACCTATTTTGCTGATGCAAAAATATCAGTAATTCAAGGAGTTGCGTTGCCAGATGATTCCGCAATTCTGATTTCGTCCGAGGGGTTGTTGGGCGGCAACTACGTTGAGGTTATCCCCGGTGGGTCGCCGATCAACCTGGAGCCGGGCGAAGAAATCGAAGATACCCAAGGCGCGGTAAGCTTGGTCGGCTTGCTGATGAAATTCGTCGGCAATGGCGCGAAAGACGCGGTTGCTACCAATGGCGACACGCCTGCCGACCCAGCCGCCGAAGCCCCCGCGCCATGATGAGAACCTTGACGCTTTGCCTGCTGCTGGCCACGCCGGTGGCAGCGCAGGATGTTACGGATGCGCCGGGCGGTATTTTGCGCTGGCTGGATAAGGTAACAGGCGAGACGGCGGATATCGAGTTGTCACGCGGACAATCTGCAGTGTCGGGGCATTTGACGATGCAGTTGGACGAATGCCGCTATCCATCGGATAACCCTGCATCCAACGCCTTTGCGCACCTGACCATTACCGATGCCAAGGCGGAAAAACCCGTGTTCTCGGGATGGATGATCGCCGCCAGCCCGGCGCTCTCGGCGCTGGATCATGCACGTTACGACGTCTGGATCTTGCGGTGCATGACACCCGAGAGTGCGGCGCTGCCCGAGGTTGACCCCGATGCCGATGTCGATCCGGATGCATCGCCCGAACCCGCGAGCGACGGTGGATAATCTCTCGGCATGAAGCTGGCTTTGCCTTGCAGGGCGGCTTGAAGGTGCCGCTGATAGTCTGCGCGCGTGATCTCGATGCCGCCCAAGGTTGCCAGATGTGGCGTCAGAAACTGGGTGTCAAACAGAGTGAAACCCCCAGCATTCAACCGATCAACCAGATAGGCCAGCGCCACCTTTGACGCATCCTTGCGGCGCGAAAACATGCTTTCGCCAAAAAAGGCCGTGCCTAGCACCACGCCATAGACGCCCCCAACCAGATCATCCCCCTCCCATACCTCCAGGCTGTGGGCGAAACCGCCAAGGTTCAGAGCCATATAGAGATTAAAGATAGTGTCGTTGATCCAAGTCTCGGGGCGGTCCGCACAGGCCCGCACGACGCCGCAAAAGTCTGAATTTGTTCGAATTGTGTAATTCCATTGGCGAATTCTACGCTTAAGGCTACCGGAAATATGGAATTTATCCAAAGGCAGAATGCCCCGATAACGCGGATCAACCCAATGCACTTCGGCAGAGTCGCGGGTTTCGGCCATCGGAAAGATGCCAAGCGCATAGCCGCGTAACAGCGTTTCAGGTGTCAGATCAGATGCCTTCGGGGGCCGCATCATTGGGCCTTTAGACAGGGGTGGCCCCAATAGAGCCACCCGCCAAGGCTTAGCCGAACTGTGCGGCCAACCATTTTTCAAGCCAATGGATGTTGTAATCGCCGTTCTGCACGTCGGGTTCAGCCAGCAGAGCGTGAAAAAGCGGCACAGTCGTGTCTACGCCATCGACAATTAGTTCGCCAAGCGCACGTTTCAGGCGGGCCAAGGCCTCGGGGCGGTCTCGGCCATGCACGATAAGCTTGCCGATAAGGCTGTCGTAATAGGGCGGGATCGAATAGCCACCATACAGAGCCGAATCCATACGCACGCCTAGACCGCCCGGGGCATGGAACACCCTAACTTTGCCGGGACAAGGGGCAAAGTTTGGCAGCTTTTCGGCATTGATCCGCACCTCGATGGCGTGACCGTTTATTTCCAGATCATCTTGGCCAAATGACAGATCCATGCCCGCTGCGACGCGGATTTGCTCGCGCACAAGATCGACACCAAAAATGGCCTCGGTGACCGGGTGTTCGACCTGCAGGCGGGTGTTCATCTCGATGAAGAAGAACTCGCCGTCTTCATAGAGAAACTCGATGGTGCCCGCGCCGCGATAGTTGATCTTCGCCACCGCATCTGCGCAAACCTTGCCGATTTTCGCCCGCAAAGCTGGGGTGATTGCCGGACCGGGTGCCTCTTCGAACACCTTTTGGTGGCGGCGCTGCAAACTGCAATCGCGTTCCCCAAGGTGAACGGCACCACCCTTGCCATCGCCAAACACCTGAATTTCGATATGCCGCGGTTTTTGCAGGTATTTTTCGATATAGACTTCGTCATTGCCGAAAGCAGATTTGGCTTCGGCACGTGCGGTGCGGAAAGCAACTTCCAGCTCTTCGGGGTTTTTGGCAACCTTCATCCCGCGTCCGCCGCCGCCGGCAGTCGCCTTGATGATCACAGGAAAGCCAATGCCCTGCGCCACACCGATGGCAGAGTCGTAGTCGGCCACACCGCCTTCGGAACCGGGAACCACCGGTATACCAAGTGCCTTGGCGGTTTCCTTGGCGGTAATCTTGTCACCCATGATGCGGATATGTTCCGCCGTGGGGCCGATAAAGGTGATGTCGTGGTCTTCCAATGCCTGCGCGAAGGCCGCGTTTTCCGACAGAAAGCCATAGCCCGGATGCACGGCTTGCGCGCCGGTAATTTCACAGGCCGAGATGATGGCGGCTTTGGAAAGATAGCTTTCCGATGATGGTGCTGGCCCGATGCAGACGGATTCGTCGGCCATGCGCACATGCATGGCGTCGGCGTCAGCCGTCGAATGCACCGCAACCGATTTGATCCCCATTTCCTGACAGGCGCGGATCACCCGCAGGGCGATCTCGCCCCGGTTGGCGATCAGAATTTTTTCAAACATTGGCTGGGTCAATGTCCGGGCCTCACTCGATAATCATCAAAGGTGCGCCGTATTCGATGGCGTTGCCGTCGGCGACAAGAATGCGTTTCAC
>JBAVTI010000178.1:0-3720 GCA_049696055.1 Paracoccaceae bacterium
ACCCAGCACCTCGGCGTAGATCCTGGCGCCACGCGCCACGGCATGCTCGTATTCCTCCAGCACCACCACGCCAGCGCCCTCGCCCATCACGAACCCGTCGCGGTCTGCGTCATAGGGGCGGCTGGCCTTGGCCGGGTCATCGGCACGCTTGGTCGACAGCGCCTTGCAAGCGTTAAAGCCGGCAATTCCGATTTCCGATATCGGCGCTTCCGCGCCGCCGGCCAGCATCACATCGGCATCGCCCCATTGGATCAACCGCGCCGCATCGCCAATGGCATGGGCACCCGTCGAGCAGGCCGTCACCACCGCATGGTTCGGCCCCTTGAAGCCAAACCGAATGGAGACCTGCCCCGAGATCAAATTGATCAGCGCGCCGGGAATGAAGAACGGGCTGACCCGCTTTGGCCCGCGTTCCTTGATCAACACCGCCGTCTCGGCGATCGAACTTAGGCCGCCAATGCCCGACCCGATCATTACCCCGGTGCGGCAGCGCTGTTCCTCGTCTGCAGGTTCCCAGCCGGAATCCCGCACCGCCTGAACCGCCGCACACATGCCATACAAAATGAAATCATCGACCTTGCGCTGATCCTTGGGTTCCATCCAGTCATCGGGGTTAAAGGTGCCGTCCGAGCCATCGCCGCGCGGAATTTCGCAGGCGTATTGCGTTACTACCTGGCTTGCGTCAAACCGCGTGATCATCCCCGCGCCCGATTGCCCCGCCAACAAACGGCTCCAGGTTTCCTCGACCCCGCAAGCCAGTGGCGTAACCATTCCCAGACCCGTGACAACAACCCGACGCATGCGTATTCCCCCTGCGAACCCCATTCCGGGGCTTTCCTGTCGCAACGGGTGATACACGGCCCCATCCGCCTGCGCAACAATCCCCGCCACAACCTGCAAGGAACCGCCGTTCCCGCGGGCATCGAGCCCCCGGGAACGGCGTTGGGATCCACACCCGCTGCTGCTGATGCGGCCCCTTGCGCTGCGACGGTACGAAAATATCCCGCCACAGCGCCCCTTGCCGCTGCGGGAGCCTCCGGCGGGAGTATTTGGGCAAAAGAAAAACCCAAGCGTCAGGGCTGTCGCGCGATGATGCCGATCACCCCGGCCAACAGCTGAGCGGCCACCATGGCACCCTGGCCATCAACGTCCCGCTCTGGCATGAATTCGACCAGATCAAAGCCCACGATGCGGGATTTTTCCGCCACCGCCCCGATCAATTCCAGCGCCTGCCAATAGCCAAGCCCACCTGCGGCCCGCCCGATCACTGCGGGCATGATGCTGGGATCAAGCGCGTCGCAATCAAAGCAGATGATTACTTCGGCCCCCACCGGGATCAGATCGACCGCGCGCCAGATGCCGCCCCGCGCCACTTCGCCCCCCGGCACGAATTGCACCCCCCAGTCCAGCGCATCCCGCATATCCTGCATCCGTGCCGAGCCGATGCCGCGCTGTCCGACCTGCACAATCCGCTCGATATGCCCCATTTCAGACGCCCGCCGCATGGTGGACGACAGGCCCAGCCTCTCACCGCCAACCTCGTCGCGCCAATCAATATGGGCGTCGATCTGCAGCACCGTGAACGCCCGCCTGCGCCCGCCATAGGCCTCGAGCATCGGGATCGGCAGGGAATCGTCGCCGCCGATCAGCACCGGCACCCCGCCACGGTCCAGCACCTGCGACACCGCGCCAAAGATCCGGGCACGGTTGCCCGCCGCATCGTCCACGTCTTGTGGCAGATCGCCCGCATCAACCGCCAAAACACCGTCGGGCAGCATCGGCCCGCCCAGATCAAAGTTCACATGCGCCAGATTGGCCGCGTATTCCGCCCCCGCCGCACGGATCGCCTCTGGCCCGCCTGCACAGTAAAACCCCACCGACGGATAGGGCGTGCAGCCTGCAGCCCCGATCACCGCCACTTTGGCCTGCAGCCGTGAAAGATCCCGGCAAAGCGGCAGGCCCATGAAGGTTTCCACCCGCCCCGCCCCGAACATCTGCCCCAAACTTGCCATTCCCGGCCTCCGACTGCCCTGCATCCCGCACAGCATGGCGCAATACCGGGGCGATTTGGTCCTCAATTTCCCAAAGCGGGGGATTCTTGCCACCCGCGCCACAAATGCAAAAAGGCACCCCGAAGGATGCCTTTTGCAATTCGATAGATCCTGAAACCTCAGGAAGCCGACGAGATGAACTTTACCGCATCGCCAAAAGTCTGAATGGTTTCGGCCGCATCATCGGGGATCTCGATCCCAAACTCTTCTTCAAACGCCATAACCAGCTCGACAGTGTCGAGGCTGTCCGCGCCCAGATCGTCGATGAACGAGGCAGCCTCGGTCACCTTGTCTTCTTCGACGCCAAGATGCTCGACGACGATCTTCTTCACGCGAACGGCGATGTCGCTCATGGTAATTCCTCATTGCGTTGCGGGCACGGCCCGATCTTTGTTCCTTGCCCCGAAAGGCGGCGTTTCCCCATGCTGCCACAGGGCACCGAAAGCGCAGGCCTCCGGGTTATTCCAACGCGCCTATACCAAGGCCCGCGCGCCAAGGCAAACGCTTTCACCAAGGGTGCTGCCAAGGCTGACGTCGATGCTGGTGCGCAGGCTTTTGCAAAGCCAGCATCCCCACCGCAGGGTGCCCCCCAAATAGCTTGCCCAAGCGCCGATTTTCGCGCCTGACACCGGCTTACACCATGGTCATGCCGCCATTCACATGCAGCGTCGCCCCGGTCACATAGCCGGCCTCGGCACTTGCCAGATACAAAACCGCTGCGGCAATCTCGGCCGCCTCGCCCATCCGCCCCGCAGGCACCTGGGTCAAAATCTTGGCCTTCTGGTCATCATTCAGCTTGTCGGTCATCGCCGTGGTAATAAACCCCGGTGCCACACAGTTCACCGTGATCCCGCGCGACGCCACCTCATAGGCAAGCGATTTCGACATCCCCACCATCCCGGCTTTCGAGGCCGCGTAATTCGCCTGCCCCGGATTTCCCGTGGTCCCAACGATCGAGGATATGTTCACAATCCGCCCCCAGCGCGCCTTCATCATGCCCCGCACCACGCCACGGCACAGCCGAAAGGTCGAGGTCAGGTTGACATCCAGAACCGATGACCATTCCTCATCCGACATCCGCATGAACAGATTGTCGCGGGTGATCCCGGCGTTGTTCACCAGAATATCCACCGCCCCCATCGCCGCCACTGCCGCTTTGGGCAAAGCCTCTACCGCCGAAGGGTCCGACAGATTGCAGGGCAACACATGCGCCCGCGCCCCCAGTTCCGCCGCCAGCGCCTCTAACGGCTCCACCCGCGTCCCCGACAGCGCCACCGTGGCCCCCGCGCCGTGCAGGGTGCGTGCAATCGCCGCCCCAATCCCGCCAGATGCGCCCGTGATCAGCGCCGACTTCCCTGTAAGATCAAACATCGCCTTGCCCTCAAACTGCGTTGCCCCCTTGATACCAACCAAAGCGCGAACGCGCCACCCATTGGAAAAACAACCAGCAGACGATATCCAGCGCAGGAAATCCACACAAGGCTGCAACCTATGTTGAACGAAATGACCGCGACGCCCATTCCCATCACGGTCCAACAGGCCGATCTCGGTTCCAGTCTAGCCATCCTGCTGGCAACGGTTTTCGTAGGCTATAGGATATTGAAGAAACTTCGGCCACGCCGCTATCGCGGTTTTCTCAACCGCAGATATTCGCCTCAACGCAGCACCC
>JBAVTI010000179.1:0-11133 GCA_049696055.1 Paracoccaceae bacterium
TCTTGACGCCGGGGCATTTTAACTCGGCGTATTACGAGCACAGTTTTCTGGCGGATCTGATGGGGATCGAGTTGGTCGAGGGGCAGGATTTGTTCGTCGAGGGCGAGTTTGTCTATATGCGCACCACCGAAGGGCCTCGCCGGGTGGATGTGATCTATCGGCGGTTGGATGACGATTATCTGGACCCGCTGTGTTTCAGGCCGGACAGCATGTTGGGCGTGCCGGGGTTGATGGATGTGTACCGCTCGGGCGGGGTGTCGATCTGCTCGGCACCGGGGGCGGGGGTGGCCGATGACAAGGCGGTTTATACCTATGTGCCGGAAATGATACGGTTTTATCTGGGCGAAGAGCCGATATTGAACAATGTGCCGACGTGGCAATGTGGGCGGGCGGATGAGCTGAAGTATGTGTTGGAGAACCTGGGCGAGTTGGTGGTGAAAGAGGTGCATGGCTCGGGTGGGTACGGGATGCTGGTGGGGCCGAAATGCACCAAGGCCGAGGTGGAGAGTTTCCGGGCGCGGATTGTGGCGGATCCGGGGAATTATATTGCGCAGCCGACGCTGGCGCTATCGACCACCCCGACCTTTGTTGAAGCCGGGATTGCGCCACGGCATGTGGATTTGCGGCCCTATTGTCTGGTGGGCGAGGGGATTGAACTGGTGCCGGGGGGGCTGACGCGGGTGGCGTTGACCGAAGGCAGTCTGGTGGTGAACTCCAGCCAGGGTGGCGGGGTGAAAGACACTTGGGTATTGGCGGAGTGATGGGATGCTAAGCCGGACAGCCGATAACCTGTACTGGATTGCGCGCTCGATGGAGCGGGCGGAAACCGCGGCGCGATTGCTGGAGGTGGGGGCGCGGATATCGCTGCTGCCGTCGGTGCATGGCTATCGCAGCGAATGGGACAGCTTGTTGCGGGCGGGGGGTGTGGCGGATGGGTTTGCCAAGAAATACGGCGACCCGGTGCAGCGCAATATCGAAAGCTTTTTGTTCTTTGACCGCGATAACCCGGCCTCGGTGGCGTCTTGCATCACGGCGGCGCGCGAAAATGGCCGGATCGTGCGCACGGCACTGACCAGTCAGGTGTGGGATGCGCTGAACACCGCGTTTCAGGAATTGCGCGGGTTGGAACGCACGCCGCGCAGCCAGTTGGACCTGAGCCGGTTGACGGAATGGGTGATGCGGCATTCGGCGATGGTGCGGGGCGCGATTGACGCGACCTTGCTGCGCAATGACGGCTATAACTTTCTGAATGTCGGGTATTATCTGGAACGCTCGGACAATACGGCGCGGCTGATGGACGTAAAATATTACGTCTTGCTGCCACGGGTCGATTATGTCGGATCGGGGCTGGACAACTATCAGTGGACCACGCTGCTTAGGGCAATGTCGTCGCATCGGGCGTTTCACTGGGCTTACGGCGGCGAGGTGACGGCGGGCAAGATCGCGCATTTCCTGATCTTGAATCCGCAATGCCCACGCAGCCTGATCACCTGTGTTGCGGGAATGAACAACCATCTGGGGCGGCTGAACAAGCTATATCGGCGCGAAACCGAGGCCCACGCAAGGGCGGCAAAGCTGCAGTTCGAGTTGGAAGCGCTGACGGTGGAAACCATATTTGAGGAAGGCCTGCACGAATTCTTGTCGCGGTTCATTCGGGAAACGGCGACATTGGGCCAAGCCATCCATGAAGGTTACCTAAGCGGGGATATGCGTTGATGTGGCTGACGGTCGATCATGTAACGCGCTATCGCTATGACCAGCCCGTGCGGGGCGTGGTGCAAAGCCACCGCTTGACGCCTTCGGTGTTCGAGGGGCAGGCGGTGGGCAATTGGGTGATTACCGTCACCGACGGGCTGCCGGGCGGTGCGTTTCGCGATGGCGCCGGGGATTGGGTGCAGGGCTGGACGGTGCCGGGACCGGTATCGGAAATTGCGGTTACGGTGCGCGGCAGTATCGAGACGCGCGATCTGGCGGGCGTGCTGCGTGGCCATCGTGAAATGGTGCCGCCCGAATGCTATTTGCGCATTTCGGGCGCGACCCGCGCCGACGTGGCGTTGATGGATTTGGCAGGCGTGGCCAATGGTGCGGCGGATGCGCTGGAGGCGGCACATCGGCTGTCTGCCGCTGTGGCCGATGCGATTGCCTATCGCCCCGGCACCACCCATGCCCATACCACCGCAGCCGAGGCTTTGGCCGGGGGCGAGGGGGTGTGTCAGGATCATGCGCATGCCCTTTTGGCAATGGCGCGGCATTTGGGGCTGCCCGCGCGCTATGTCTCGGGGTATCTGCATGCCAGTTCGGATGGGTTGTTGCATGAAGCGGCGCACGCCTGGGGCGAGGTTTTCGTCAAAGGCTTGGGCTGGGTGGGGTTTGACCCCGCCAACCGTTGCTGCCCGGATGATCGCTATATCCGGTTGGGGTCGGGGTTGGATGCCCCTGACGCGGCCCCCATTCGCGGTATTGCGCGGGGGCCGGGAGTGGAAAGTCTGGATGTCACGGTTGCGGTTCAGTCCGCACAGCAATAGGCTGTTGCGAGATCAGATACGGAAGCTGTTATGACCTATTGTGTCGGCCTGTTGCTAAATGATGGCATGGTGTTGCTGTCGGATACCCGCACCAATGAGGGGCTCGACAATATTTCCACCTATCGCAAGATGTTTGTGTTCGAGGACCCCGGCGAGCGGGTGATCGCCATCATGACCGCAGGTAGCCTGTCGATCACGCAAACCACGATGGCGCGGCTGCGCGAGGCGATCGAGCATCCCGAAGACGGGGATGACGCGTCGATTCTGACGGTGCCGACCATGCTGAAAGTGGCGGAAATCGTTGGCAATACCTTGGCGGCGGTGCGGGTGGATGTGGACGACAAACTTGCCACCATGAATCAGGGGGCGACGGCAAGCATGATCGTCGCCGGGCAGCGCAAGGGCGGCGCGATGCGGATGTTTCTGATCTATCCCGAGGGAAATTTCATCGAGGCCACCGAGGACACGCCGTTTTTGCAGATCGGCGAGCATAAATATGGCAAGCCAATTTTGGACCGGGTGGTGAAGATGAACACCACGCTTGCCGATGCGCAAAAGGCGGTATTGCTGTCGATGGATTCGACGCTGCGGTCTAACCTGTCGGTGGGGATGCCGCTGGATTTGTTGGTAATCGAGCGGGATGCCTGTCGCGCGGGCGAACGGCGGCGGATCGAGGCGGGCGACGAAGGGTTTCGCGCCATGTCTGAGGCGTGGTCGAAGGCGCTGCGCGACGGGTTCACCCAGATCGTGCTTTGAGAGCGCTGGGCCTAGCGATTTGCGTCAAACAGGGTTGCGGCACTGTCGAAAAACTGGGCCCGGGTGTGATCTGTTTCCATGATCACCTCGTGTTCGGAACCGGGGTAAAGGTCTAGCCGACCCTTGGCCCAACCGGCCATCCGCAGGTGGATCGGGCCGGGATCAACCACCTTTTCGGCGGTACCCAAGGCGCAGACCGCCGCATGGTTGGGGGCGGGCAACAGCGAAAGCGCATGACATTCGGCCAAGGCCGCGTGCAGCCAGCCCAAGGATGGCCCGCCCAGCGAAAGTTCCGGATGCGTGCGCACCTGACGCTGCATATAGGCCCACATATCGGGGTTGGTGGTCAGCACATTGCCGGCAAAGGCGGCTTCGGCGACATAGGTTTTACCGCCGGTTCCGGGCGCATAGCGATGGGCGAGATTGAACCAGACCGACATGGCGCTAAGGGCCGAGGCGGCGGGGCGCATCCATGCGGCCATTGATATGCCCCACATCGGGGCGGAAAACGCTGATGCCCGCACCTTTACGCCGCGCATCAATGCGCGCAAAGCGATGCAGCCGCCCATCGAATGCGACATCATATAGCGCGGTTCAGGCAGGCCAAGCTGATCGGCCAGGGCCATCAGGGCATCAAGATCGCGCTGGTATTGATCAAAATGCTGCACATGGCCTGTCATCGGGTCGGCAAGTGCGCGGTCGGCAAGGCCTTGGCCACGCCAGTCGATGGTCATCGTCGCATAGCCACGGGCGGCAAGATCGTGCGCGGCGCGGCCATATTTCTCGATGTATTCGGTGCGGCCGGGCAGCAAAAACACCGTGCCGCGGGGCGCATTGGCGTTCCAAACCCCGGCACGCAGGCGCACGCTGTCGGCCGTGGTCAGCCAGAAGGCGCGGCCATCATCGGGGCCGTCTGCAACCGCATGCAGGGGGGCGGTTTTCAACCCAGCACCGAGCCGAGTTTCATCGCCATGCCCATCGAGCCATCAACCGACAGCTTGCCGGTCATGAAGGCCATTGTCGGGTTCATGCTGCCGTCAAGGATGGCGGCGAATACCTCGGCGGTGGCGGTCATGGTCACCTCTGCCTCTTCGTCGGCGGCACGCACGCCATCGGCGTCGATCATGATCGACCCTTCGTCCAGGATCACGAATTTGGCGATGCCATCAAAGCTTGGCACTTTGGCGGCAAGTTGCGTGACGGCGGCGTCGATGATCTTGGACATCCTAAATTCTCCTGGTCCCGGATAAGTGAGCGAGAGGATATGGCTTTTCCCCGCGCCTGCGCTAAACTTGGGTTAGTTATGAAAGCGCATCAGATGTTTCACAATCGTATCCTTGCGGCACTTGTTGCGATTTTTATCGCTTGTGTGCCCGTGATGGCCCAGACCGGCGGCCAAACGCCCGGCAAGGCACCGGATCTGGATGCGATGTTTACCGAACTTGCCACGGCGGATGAAGCGGCGGCAGGGCGGATCGAGGCCGATATCTGGCGCGAATGGTCGAAATCGGGGTCGCCTGCGATGGATTTGCTGCTGGAACGTGGGCGGCAGGCGATGGAACAGGGCGATTTCGAGGCCGCAATCGAGCATTTGACCGCATTGATCGACCATGCGCCAGATTTCGCCGAAGGTTGGAACGCGCGGGCCACGGCCTATTTTCAGGCGGGCCAGTTCGGGCCTTCGGTGGCCGATATTCAGCACACGCTGGCACTGAACCCGCGGCATTTTGGCGCGCTGGCGGGGTTTGGCATGATCCTTGAGGAGTTGGACCGCCCCGAACAGGCGCTGGAGGTGTACCGCGCCGCCCTTGCTATACATCCGCATTTGCAGGGGGTATTGGAAGGCATCGAACGGCTAGAGACCGAAGCCGCAGGTCAGGCACTTTAAGGCGGTAACGTATGCGTTCGCAGGCACGGGTGACGGCGGTCTTGGGGCCGACCAACACCGGCAAAACTCATTACGCGATCGAGCGGATGCTGGGGCATCGCACGGGGGTGATCGGCCTGCCGCTGCGGCTGCTGGCGCGCGAGGTTTACGACAGAATCGTCGCGTTGCGCGGGCCTTCGGTGGTGGCGCTGGTCACCGGCGAGGAACGCATCGTGCCCGAACGCACCCAGTATTGGGTCTGCACTGTCGAGGCGATGCCGCAGGAAATTGGTGCGGATTTCGTGGCGATCGACGAGATCCAGCTGTGCGCCGACCCCGAGCGTGGGCATGTGTTTACCGACCGGCTTTTGCGGGCGCGCGGGCTTTTGGATACCATGTTCATGGGCTCGGATTCGATGCGGCCCGCGATTGCCGCACTGGTGCCGGGCGTGCATTTCATGAAGCGCGACCGTTTCAGCACTTTGACCTGGGCAGGTTCGAAAAAGATAAGCCGGATGCCCCCTCGCAGCGCAATTGTGGGCTTTTCGGTTGATGATGTCTATGCCATCGCCGAATTGATCCGCCGCCAGAAGGGCGGTTGTGCGGTGGTTATGGGCGCGCTTTCCCCCCGCACCCGCAACGCGCAGGTGGAATTATACCAAAACGGCGACGTGGAATATCTGGTGGCGACCGATGCGATTGGCATGGGGTTGAACCTTGATATCAAACACGTCGCGTTTTCCTCGACCGCCAAATTCGACGGGCGGCGGATGCGGCCTTTGTTCCCGCACGAGCTGGGGCAGATTGCGGGCCGGGCGGGGCGGCATCTGGACCCCGGCACCTTTGGCGTGACGGGCGACGCCCACGCCATGGATGACGACGTGATCGAGGCGATCGAGGAACACCGCTTTGCCCCCGTTCGCAAGCTGAACTGGCGCAATGAAGTGCTGGAATTTGGCTCGGTGGCGCGGCTGATTGGCAGTCTTGAAGCGCCGACACAGAACGAGTGGCTAAGCCGCACCCGCGAGTCGGATGATCTGTCGGCGCTGAAGGTGCTGTCGGAAATGCCTGAATTGCGCGACCGGATCAACGGCCCGCAGTCGATCAAGCTGTTGTGGGATGTCTGCCGGGTGCCCGATTTCAGGGGCCATTCCGGGGGCGAACATACCAGTTTGTTGGCGCGATTGTTCGAATTCCTGCAAGATGGGGCGATTCCAACCGATTGGCTGGCCCGTGCTGTTGCACGAATAGATCGCACTGACGGCGATATTGACGCATTGTCGAAACGGCTGGCCTATATCCGAACCTGGACTTATGTTGCGCAGCGCAAGTCTTGGGTTCAGGACGAAAGCCATTGGCGCGACGAGACCCGCGCTGTAGAAGACCGATTGTCGGATGCGCTGCACGCGCGGCTGACGCAAAGATTTGTTGATCGGCGCACAAGTGTTTTGATGCGGCGGTTGAAGCAGAAGGAGATCCTCGTGGCCGAGGTGAATGCAGTTGGTGAAGTGACGGTTGAAGGCGAATTCGTTGGCCGTCTGGAAGGATTCCGGTTCCGTCAGGATGCGTCATCCTCGCCCGATGAGGCAAAGGTAGTGCGGCAGGCAGCGGTTCAGGCCCTGCGCCCCGAATTCCATTTGCGGGCAGACAAGTTCTATAACGCCCCCGATACGGAGATGGATTTCACCGAACAGGGCGGGCTGATGTGGGGCTCGAATGCGGTGGGCAAGCTGGTGGCCGGGGCCGAAGCGATGCGCCCGCAGGTCGAGGCCTTCGTCGACGAAGACGCAGGCCAGGAGGTGCAGGAAAAAGTGCGCCGCCGCTTGCAGCATTTCATTGACCGCAAGGTAGCCGCCCAGTTCGAGCCGCTGCTGGCGATGAGCCGCGATGAAAGCCTGACCGGGCTGGCGCGGGGCTTTGCGTTCCGGCTGGTCGAAGGGCTTGGCCTGATGACGCGCGAAAGCGTTGCCGAAGAGGTAAAGGCGCTGGATCAGGAAGCACGGTCTGTGCTGCGCAAGCATGGCGTGCGGTTTGGTCAGTTCACCATCTTTTTGCCAGCGCTGCTGAAGCCGGCACCAACGCGGTTGCGTCTGGTGTTGTGGTCGCTTGCCCAAGGGTTGCAGGAATTTCCCGAAAGCCCGCCTCCGGGGTTGGTGACGATACCAAACCTGCCCGAAGTGCCGAAGAACCACTATACGCTGGCGGGGTATCACCCGGCGGGCAGTCGTGCGATCCGCATTGATATGCTGGAGCGGTTGGCCGACCTGTTGCGCGCCAAGGACAGCCGTGCAGGCTTTGAGGCGACGCCGGACATGTTGTCGATCACCGGCATGACGCTGGACCAGTTTACCGATCTGATGGCCGGTTTGGGCTATAAGGGCGAGCGGGCCGAGCGGCCCAAGGTCAAGCCTGCGGTGGTGGTGGCAGCACCAGAATCGACCGCGCCGATTCCCGAAGGCGAGAGTGCCTTTGTGGTGGTGGAGCCGGAAGTTGCGGCACCCATCGAGGGTGCCGAGGGCGTTGGGGCCGAAGTTGCCGCCGAGCCGGTGGTCGAGATGGAAAGCTATGTCACCTTTACCTGGGCACCGCGCCCGCGGGGTGGCGAGGCCCGTGGCCCGCGCCGCGAAGGTCAGCGCACCCCGCGTGAGGGCGCACCTGCCGGGGATCGACCCAACCGGGGCGAAGGCCGGGGCAATCGTGGCCCGCGTGGTGACAACAAGCCTGTCGGTGATAAGCCAGCGGGAGACAAGCCTGCGGGCGAAGCTGTGGTTGGGGATGTGTTGGCCGAAAAGCCCGCCCGTCAGGACCGGGGTCCAAGACCGGATCGCGGTGATTTCAAGGGCAAACCCAAGGGGGCTGGCGGCAAGGGTGGCAAACCCGAGGGCCGTGGCGACCGTAATGACCGGGGCGACCGGGGCGGCAACAAGTCAGCGCCACAGAACAAGACCTATGAGGCCCGCCCGCCGCGTGTGGAAAAGCCGATTGACCCGGATAACCCGTTTGCAGTGCTGATGGCCTTGAAGAACCGGACCTGAGGTTGGCGAAGTATCGCAACACGCAGATGCAAGTGAAAACGGTCGAGGTGCGGGAGACCCTGCGCCTCGATAAATGGCTGTGGCAGGCGCGGTTTTACAAAAGCCGCAGTCTGGCCACCGAAGTGGTGGGCGAGGGCCATGTGCGCGTCAACGGCACCCCCGTGGCCAAGCCCGCCCATCCGATTGCCCCCGGCGATACGCTGACCTTTGAACATGGGGGGCGGATCCGGCTGATCCGGGTGCAGCGGGTTGCGGCACGGCGGGGGCCTGCAACAGAGGCGGTGGCGCTGTATCTGGATCTTGATGCGGCTGCGTCGGCGCTTGAATGATCTTAACGCTTGGTCTAGCAAGGCCTCGCAAAACCATCTCAAACGGGGCCGACCATGACTTATGTGGTGATCGATAACTGCATCGCTTGCAAATACACCGACTGTGTCGAGGTATGCCCGGTGGACTGCTTTTACGAAGGCGAGAATATGCTGGTCATCCACCCGGATGAATGCATTGACTGCGGCGTTTGCGAACCCGAATGCCCCGCCGATGCGATCCGCCCGGACACCGAGCCGGATATGGACAAATGGGTGGAATTCAACCGCAAGTATTCTGAAATGTGGCCTGTCATCGTGACAAAAAAGGACATGTTGCCAGAAGCCGAAGAACGCGACGGCGAGAAAGACAAGCTTTCGAAATACTTTTCCGAGGCGCCGGGGCTGGGCGGCTAAGTCATTATTTCTAAAGACGCGAATCGATTCGCGGACATTTTCGCGTGACTTTACTGTCAGGTTGCAAAAAACCCTTTGTTTCCAAAGGGTATGTCATTTTCCGTCAGATTCTGTCGTAGTTGGAATCACCGGGTTTTTATGATATACAATCGTTACAAACAACCATGGAAGCCTGGCAACCCTTCAGAGCTGCTCGCCTGAGAGGGATATTCTTGCGACATACTAACCGCATCGCTGGGGTTTTGGCCTCCGGTCGGTGAATTGTCGTCGGTAACAGGATAACCCCGCGAGGAAGCGACTGAATGACCAAATCGAAAAGACCAGAGTTTCGTCCCAACGAGTTCGTTGTTTACCCGGCCCATGGTGTAGGGCGGATCATCTCGATCGAAGAACAGGAGATTGCGGGTCTGCATCTGGAACTGTTCGTGATCTCGTTCGAAAAGGACAAGATGACGCTGCGGGTGCCGACCAACAAAGCCACCGAAATTGGCATGCGTTCGTTGTCGTCGCCCGACGTGGTGACCAAGGCGCTGGACACGCTGAAGGGCAAGGCCCGTGTGAAGCGGGCGATGTGGTCGCGGCGCGCACAGGAATATGAACAGAAGATCAACTCGGGCGACTTGCTGTCGATTGCCGAAGTGGTGCGCGATTTGCACCGCACCGACGATCAGCGCGAGCAAAGCTATTCCGAGCGTCAGCTGTATGAGGCCGCTTTGGAGCGTTTGACGCGCGAAGTGGCGGCGGTTTCGGGCGTGGATGAAGCGGGCGCACAAAAGACGGTGGGCGCGGTTCTGGTATCACGCGCGGCCTGATCGGACCAAGTTTTACGGCAAAGCCGCACCTTGGCGCGGATTGTGTTTATTCGGGTTCAGAATTCACCCCAAGAAGTGGGCGAATTCTGATGGTCTTGAACCCGATAAAACACAATCCGCAATAGGGTGCGGCTTTTTCGTTTTACAGGGCGGCGGCAACCACCAATAGCGCCACCATTTCCGCCAATTGCTGTGAGGCACCCAAGATATCGCCGGTCTGCCCGCCGATTTTGGATTTTGCCACCCCTGCAAGCGCGAGGCTGACCAATGCCACGCCAAGGGTTGCGGGAAGTGCCAGCCAGCCCAAACCAATGACCGCCAGCGCCAAGCCGACGGTTGCGGCAAGCAGGGCGGTTCTTGCGGAAGGGCGGCCAACGCTTTGCGCAAGGCCGCTGCCGCGCGCGTTGGGAAGCATTGCCATCAGTGCTGCCATCGGCACTCGCGACAGAGCGGCGATGCCAATGATCGCCCAAGGGGCTGAAGTTGCGGCAAAAATTGCACCAAGAGCCTGCCAGCGCAGCCCGGTGATCAAGATCAGCGCCATCACGCCGTAGCTGCCGATGTGGCTGTCTTTCATGATCGCCAAGCGGCGCTCGATGGTCCAGCCACCCCAAAAGCCGTCGGCGGTATCGGCAAGCCCGTCTTCGTGCATCGCCCCGGTGACCATGGTGGCGGTGATCAGGGCTGCCCCGGCGGCGAGGGCGGGCGGGGTGCCAAGGGCGAGGGCGAGGCCGCCCGCAGCCCAGGCCAGTGCGCCAACCATTGCCCCGGCCAAAGGCCAGGCCCAGGCGGCGGCGGCACCGCGCCGGGTGGCGAGATCGGTGTTAACGGCGATGGGCAGACGGGTGAGCAGGCCGAGGCTGGCGGCGATATCGTGCAGCAGCATCAAAGGTGTGTCGCTTTGCGCCATCGGGGTGGCCTTTCTGGCTGGTTTCGCCTGTGCGCCATGGGTAATGAGGGATGCAACCTTACGCAATGAAAGACCGAATGCCATGAGCTTTTCCGATCTCGCCAGTTTTCGCCATGTTCTGTTGGCCCTTCCTGCGGCGGATGCTGCGGCATCGGCCGACGCTGTGGCGCGCAATGCGCAGTTGACCAAACCGCCGGGTGCGCTGGGGCGGCTTGAGGATCTGGCGGTGTGGTATGCTGGTTGGCGCGGCGATGGGCGGCCGCGGATCACGCAGCCGCAGGTGATTGTTTTCGCAGGAAATCATGGGGTTACCGCGCGCGGCGTGTCGGCGTTTCCGGCAGAAGTGACGGTGCAGATGGTGGGGAATTTCAAAGCCGGGGGGGCGGCGATCAATCAGTTGGCGAAAGCGTTTGGTGCCAGCATGGATGTGCATGCCTTGGAATTGGACCGACCGACGGCAGATTTTACCGCAGGGCCCGCGATGAGCGAGGCGGAGGTGGTTTCTG
>JBAVTI010000180.1:0-18840 GCA_049696055.1 Paracoccaceae bacterium
CTACATGGCGCTTCTCCTCGCCCTGACGCTGGCCGCCTGACGTCATCTTGGAAAAAATACTCAGGCCGGAACGCGAAAGCGTTCCGGCTAGCCGGAGGCTCTGCCCCCAATGATATGCCCCGCGCCAAAAGCTAAGAAACAGTAAACCTGTTCCTATAACGCATTGATTTCATTAAGTCGAAGTGGTGTCCACACGCGGACACCCGCTATTCAATCCCGAAACGCCGCCGCAAAAGGCTCCGGCAACTCAAATTCCACCAGCGCAGCAGCCCGCCCCGCCGCCGACATTTTCCGCGCCGTCTTTTCCACGATCTTCAATAAGGCCGCCTCATCGTGCTTTTTCGAGAACGCCGCGAAATACCATTTAAGGAACACAAAACAGATCACGTCCTCCAAAGCCTGAACTTCCGGATCGCGCTTGATCCCCTCCTTACGAAGCAAGACCCCGACCCGCTCCTGATGGTCCTCCGAATACCCGGCATCGCGCATGATCCCCGCCACCCGCACCCCATGCCGCCGCCCCTGCTCGCGCCGCCATTCAAGGTAGCCTTCCTTGCCCTCGGGATACTGATCCCGCTTCAACAACCAGCGTTCCACATGCTGCCCCCGCCCCGCGATTTGTAGAACATCAGACGCATCCGGGAACAGCCTCCCCATCTCTGCCGACATTCTTTCCCCGTAAACCAACGCTGCGGGGCGTCCCTCCTCAATGGCAGGGTCCGCTCCATTGGCGGCATCAATCGCAGCGAAAGCACGGAAAAGCGGGGTCATCAAGCACGGCTCCAGGCATTTGCGGGGTCTTCCAACGCGAAATCACGCAGGGCAGCGATATCGGCAATCGCGGCATGGTTTTGACGAACCACCACACCATGGTCGCGCAGTTTGGCAAAGGCGCGGCTCAGGCTTTCCGGTTTCATCCCCAAACGCCCGGCAATCAGAACCTTATCATAGGGCAGCGTCACTTCGCAGGCCCCCGTCGGGCAGGTTGCCAGTTCCAGCAAGAATTCCGCAACACGCTGCGCCCCGGTTTGCGCCTTCAATTGTTCTACCTGTGCGACCAGACTTTGAAGGTGGGCAAAAGTTGCCGACAGGATCGACACCGCAATTTCCGGGCTTTCCCGGATCAACCGAAGGATCGTATCGGCATCAATGCGGATCAGGCTGCAATCGGTTACGGCCTCGGCCGCGACCGGGTACGTATCATGGCGAAACGCCACCGCCTCGCCAAAACTGCGGCCCTTGGTGAACACCCCCACCACCGCCTCTGCCCCGTTTGGCGCGATGCGATACAATTTCACCCAACCTTCGGCAACGATGTAGATCGCACTTGCCCGCTCGCCTTGCAGAAAGATCGTCGCGCCCCGGTCATAGTCGCGCACCCGTGCCGTCGCCAAGGCGGCATCAGCTACTGCCGCCGGGGCACCCGACAGCAGCACCGAATTCAAGGCAATTTTCTGGTGCTCGGGTTTCATCGGGACGATTCCTTTTGGCTGCCCCCTGAATGACACGCCAACCGGTGTTGACCAACCAAGAACTTGTCGCCAAGCCTATTCCGAGGCTGAAGACCGTGCCCAAAGGTTGATATCTTCTTCGGCGGCAATGCGGTCGATCGCTGTCAGCTCATCTGGCGTGAAGTCCAAATTACCAATCGCACCGGCACAATCGACCACTTGTTCAGGTTTGGAGGCCCCAATCAGTGCCGTAGTTATGCCGCCCTCGCGCAGCACCCAAGCCAGCGCCATTTGTGCCAGAGTTTGACCCCGCACCTGCGCCAAGCTATCCAAGGCCCGCACGCTTTCGACGGCCCGCGGCGTAATGGTGGCCGGATCGAGGCTTTTGCCTTGGCTTGCGCGGCTGCCTTGCGGAATTCCGTTCAAATACTTACGCGTCAGGATGCCTTGCGCCAAAGGCGTGAAAGCGATGGAACCGATGCCAAGATCTGCCAAAGTCTCTTTCAGACCATCGTGTTCGACCCAACGGTTGAGGATATTATAGCTGGGCTGGTGGATGACGCAGGGCGTGCCAAGCGATTTTAGAATTGCCGCAGCTTCGCGCGTCTTGGCGGAATTGTAGCTGGAAATCCCAACGTAAAGCGCACGCCCAGAGCGCACTATGTGATCCAGCGCACCCATGGTTTCCTCGAGCGGCGTGTCAGGATCAAAGCGGTGCGAATAGAAGATATCGACGTAGTCGAGACCCATCCGTTTCAAAGATTGGTCGCAGGACGCGATGACAGATTTTCGACTGCCCCATTCGCCGTAGGGTCCGCCCCACATTTCATACCCCGCCTTTGAGCTGATGATCAGCTCGTCCCGGTAGGGTTTGAAATCGTGCCGCAAAATCTCGCCAAACGCCTCTTCGGCGCTACCCGGAGGGGGGCCGTAATTATTCGCAAGGTCGAAATGCGTGATGCCAAGATCGAACGCCGTTCGACAAATTGCCTGCTTGGTCGCATGCGGCGTGTCGTGACCAAAGTTGTGCCACAAACCAAGGGAAATGGCAGGGAGTTTTAGGCCCGAATTGCCGCAGCGGCGGTAAACCATTGTGTCATAACGGTTATCAGCAGCGTGATAGGTCATAGCGTATCCCCTAAATGGCTTGGGCGGCGGCGAGGTGCCGCCGCCCATTAGTCATTCGATCAGATCAAACGAAACGATTCCAGAGATTTTCAAGGCGTTCTTGCTGCCCTGAACGCGGCTGCGGGTTGGTGCCTTTTGCCAAAACGTCGGCTGCAACGGATTCGAGGCTGCCGCTTAGCATCGCCTGCGCCTCGGGTTTATCCCAACCGGCATAACGCGCAGTGCGGGCAGCCTCCATCGGGCCTTCTTCGAGCAGTTTCGCGGCAGATTTGAACGCGCGCGCACAGGTGTCCATACCGCCGACATGGGCCAAGATCAAATCGGCAGGATCAAGGCTTTGGCGCCGCACCTTGGCATCAAAATTGGTGCCGCCGGTGGTATAGCCGCCAGCGCGCAGAATTTCGTAGAAGGCGACCGCCTTTTCGACGTGGTTGTTCGGGAACTGGTCGGTATCCCAGCCAGATTGATAGTCATTTCGGTTCATATCGATCGACCCGAAAATACCCAGTGCCGAAGCGGTCGCAATCTCGTGTTCGAACGAATGGCCTGCCAGAATGGCATGGCCTTGTTCGATGTTTACCTGAACCTCTTTCTCGAGGCCAAAATCCTTGAGGAAGCCATACACGGTGGCCACGTCATAGTCATACTGGTGCTTGCTGGGTTCCTGGGGTTTTGGCTCGATCAGGATCGCGCCTTTGAAACCGATCTTGTATTTATAATCGACCACCTGTTGCAGGAAACGACCCGCATGGGCGCGTTCCGTCTTTAGGTCGGTGTTCAGCAAGGTTTCGTAACCCTCGCGACCGCCCCACAGGACGTAATTCGCGCCACCAAGCTTTTGGGTTGCATCAAGGCAGGATTTTACCGTGGCGGCGGCATAGGCGTATACCTCTGGATCGGGGTTGGTCGCAGCGCCAGACATCCAACGGCGGTGGCTGAACAGGTTGGCGGTACCCCAAAGCAGTTTTGTACGATGGGTGCTTTGCTTTTCGGCCAGATAGTCAACGATTTCCTCTAGATTTCGTTTGCTTTCAGCAAAGGTCGCACCTTCGGGGCGGGCGTCGGCATCGTGAAAACAATAGAAGGGCGTGTTCAGAATATCGAACATTTCGAACGCGACATCGGCCTTGAGTTTGGCAAGAGCCATGGTTTCGCCAAACCACGGGCGTTCAAAGGTTTGGCCGCCAAACGGATCGCCACCCGGCCAAGCAAAACTGTGCCAATAGGCGACTGCAAAGCGCAAGTGGTCTTCCATCCGTTTTCCCAAAACGACTTCTTCAGGGTTGTAGTGGCGGAAAGCGAATTCGTTTGTCGAATTTGGGCCTTCGTATTTGATCGCAGGGATGTCTTTGAAAAAGTCGGTCATTTCAGTCCTCGAATTGCGGATTGAGCGGCACGATAGCGGGCATGGCCAGCGTCAAATGCGGCACTAAGTGCGGGAACAGGGTCTATTTCGCGCGCGATCGGCGGCAGCGTCGCTATTTCCGCCCCCGCCCCGGTTGCGGCCATCAAGGCAAGCCTTGCCGCACCAAATGCCCCGCCAAAGTCGCCAGCAACCGGCAAAGAAACCGGCACGTCGAGGGCTGTGGCTATTGCGGAAAGCCAATAGTCCGAACGCGATCCGCCGCCAACTGCGATCAGGCGTTTCAGCCGCGTGCCAGTTGCGGCCAAGGCATCGCGACAGTCGCGGATGGCAAAGGTGACGCCCTCAAGGACGGCACGGGTACCCGCCGCGCGATCTGTGGCATGTTCAAGCCCAAGAAATGCCCCCCGAATGGCGGCATCGTTCAGAGGTGTGCGTTCGCCTCCCAAATAGGGCAGGAAAAGACTTTTACCCGGCGCGTGCAGGGGGCCAAGGCTTCCCGTCAGGCTGGCGGCGCTTTGCCCTACCAACCCAGCATACCAATTCAGCGCGTCCGTGGCGGCCAGAACAACACCCATCTGATGCCAGGTGTTGGGGAGGGCATGGCAAAAAGTATGCACTGCCGTTTCTGGGGCAGGCTGATAGCCATCATTGGCAGCAAACAGCACACCCGACGTGCCAAGGCTGACAAACGCCTCGCCCGCGCGCACCACGCCGACACCAACGCCAGAGGCTGCATTGTCGCCGCCACCGCCCGCAACGACGACGGATTTGCCAAGCCCCCATCGGTGGGCAAGTTCGGTGCGCAAAATGCCAGATACTTCTGACCCTTCGACCAGCCGAGGCATATGGGCGCGCGAGAGGCCGGTGGCGGCAAGAAGATCATCGGACCAATCCCGAGCGCCAGTGTCCAGCCAACTGGTGCCGGCCGCATCCGACATCTCGGCCACATGTTCACCCGTCAACCACAGACGAAGGTAATCCTTGGGAAGTAACACCTTCGCCACGCGATCCCAAAGGCGGGGTTCGTGCCGTTGCACCCACATCAGCTTGGGTGCGGTGAAACCTGGAAAAACGATATTGCCGGTTTTGCGCCGGAACATCGGGTCGCCATCAAGTTCGGCGGCTTCGACGGCGCTGCGCGTATCATTCCACAAAATGCAGGGGCGCAAAACCTCGTCTGCCGAATCAAGCAAAGTGGCCCCATGCATCTGGCCAGAAAGACCGATGCCCTTGACCGAGGACAGACTGCGCCCGCCAGCCAACGCATCCAACACCGATTCGGCTGCCGCGATCCAATCTGCGGGCGATTGTTCGGACCAACCTTCCTGAGGGCGGGAAACGGTTAAGGGGGCGCTGGCTTCTGCCAGCACATCCTGACTATCGTCTATGAGCACGCCCTTTAGGCCGGATGTGCCAAGATCCAGCCCGATATACATCACGCGACCTTTGCGGGTTTCTTACCCATGATGATCATGCCGAGGATGTCTTCATCGGTCACCTCGTCGACATTGACCGTGCCAACAAGTTGACCATTCTTCATCACCGAAGCGCGATCGCACAGCTTCATGACGTTGTGAATGTCATGCTCGATCAAGAAGATACCCAGACCCTGCTTTTTCAGTTCTTCGATCAGTTCCGATACCATTTGCGTTTCTTGCGGACCAAGGGCGGCAGTCGGTTCATCCATGATCAGGATCTTGGCGTTGAAGTAGACTGCACGGGCGATGGCGACCGATTGGCGTTGCCCGCCCGAAAGCGCCGAAACAGGCACATGGAATTTGCGGAAGTTCGGGTTCAGACGCGCCATGATCTTGCGGGTTTCAGCTTCCATCTGGCTGTCATCGACAAACCCCAGCGGTGACACAAGTTCGCGCCCGAGGAACAAATTCGAGGCGGCATCAAGGTTGTCTGCAAGGGCAAGTGTCTGGTAGATGGTTTCGATGTTGAGGGCGCGGGCGTCGCGGGGGTTGTTAATTTCGACCTTTTCGCCGTTGATCAAAATCTCGCCGTGATCGGCTTTGTAGGCGCCCGAAAGGCATTTGATCAGGGTAGATTTGCCCGCACCGTTATGGCCCAAAAGACCGACAACTTCGCCCGGATGCAGGTCAATCGTGACATGATCAACCGCCTTGATGCCGCCGAAAGAGATCGAGATATCGCGCATCTCGACCAGCGGGGTTCCTTTATTCGTCATGGCTTGCCCCTCACTTGATTTTTTTGCGGTAGAGGTTGTCGAGGTAGACGGCGAGTACCAAAACCACGCCCACGACAATACGTTGTATGGCGCTGTCCACTCCGATCAGCACCATGCCTGATTGCAGGCTTTGCATGACGAGGGCACCAAGGATCGCGCCATAGATGGTGCCCAACCCGCCAGCGAGCGACGTGCCCCCGATGACAGCGGCGGCGATCACGTAAAGCTCGTCCAGCAGGCCAAGCGCGTTGGTGGCCGAGTTCAGCCGCGCCGAAGCGATGACTGCGGCCAGACCGGACAGCATGCCCATCAAGGCAAAGATTTTCAGCGTCATCCAACGGGTGTTGATGCCCGCCAAAGCCGCCGCTTCGGGGTTGCCGCCAATGGCAAACACATAGCGGCCAAAGCGGGTGCGCGTCATCATAATGGTCATCAAGATGCCCACACAGATCAGGATCAGCACCGGAATTGCAAATCCATGGCTGATAAATGTGCCTTCAGGCAGGTCTTGCCCAGTGGCCTTGGCGTAATTGGCAACGATACCCTTGGGCCAAGGATAGGCATTAACCAAAAGGACCGAACCGATAATCGCACCGCAGCCGACGACCGCAAGGAATGTTTCTGCCCACATGGGCCGCAACTTGAAATCATGCCTACGCCGTTGCGCACGCCCGCTTTGCAGCAACCAAAGCAAACCGCCGCAGGCCAAAACACCGACAATCCAGCTGCCCGTCGAGCCAACAGCGCCGTAAGGCCCGCCGCCAAGCAAGGCAAAAGTCGGATCAACCGGCGAGATTGTTTTGCCACCCGCCGAAACAAAGGCCATGCCGCGCCAGACCATGAGGCCGCCCAGAGTGACGATAAAGGACGGGATCGCGCGGTAGGCGATCAGCCAGCCATGGAAAGCGCCGATCAGTGCACCGAGAACCAAGCCCGTAAGTGCCGTCACAATCCAGATCGACCAATGGCCAAGGCCCACATATTGCGGCAGAATCTGAACCTGCAAGATGCCCATCGCCATGCCTGTCACGCCAATGATAGAGCCAACCGAAAGGTCGATGTTGCGTGTGACAATGACCAGCACCATGCCGGTGGCCATAACCCCGATCGATGAGGTTTGGACCGATAGGTTCCACAGGTTACGCGGCGTCAGGAAGTCGCCGCCGTCTCCAAAAACTGCGCCATAAACGTGAAAGCCGACCCAGATCAGCAAAAGCGCGCCGACCATGCCCAACAAGCGTGTGTCGATTTCCGTATCGCGCAAAAAGCGTCCAACGATGCCAATTTCGGCATCGGCACCGGCAATGGTGGGTGACTTTGGGGGATTTGCTTCGGTCATGTCCTCATCCAGCGCTGCTTAGGGGAATGACGGCGGATCACAACCCGGCCCTAGCCTTGATTGCCCGCCAAAATACCAGACACCAAATGGCCCAGAAGCCTTTTGCGTGTGTGGAGAGAAAGGTTCCGGCGTCGACCCGAAAAGGGCCAACGCCGGGGATCGTCAAGCCCTTACTGGCAAGCAGCAAGACCTTCCATCGCACCTTCGCAAGCCGCTTCTTTGGTGATGTGGCCAGCTTCGATAGCAAGGTTCAGGGTGTCTTTGGTGATCGGAGTCGGATCGAGCAGAATTGCGTTCATTTCAACGCCCTTCTCACCGCCCGAGAATTTGACCGCGCCAGCGACCGAATCCAGAGCAGCGCCACCGGCCAAGGCCGACGCGATTTCACCAGCAGCTTTACCCAGTTGACGGCTGTCTTTCCAAACCGAAACGGTCTGCGAGCCACGGGCAACACGGTTGATCGCAGCAAGGTCGCCATCCTGGCCACCCACTGGAATCACAAGACCCTGCGCTGCAAGTGCCGCAATGACGCCACCAGCCATACCGTCATTTTCGGCCAATACGGCGTCAACAGCGTTGTCGTTTGCGGTCAGGATCTGCTCCATGTTCTTCTGAGCATTCTCTGGCTTCCAGCCGTCCGAGAACGACTCGCCGACGATCTTGATGGTGCCGGCAGCAACTTCGTCACCGATGACCGACATCATGCCTTCAAGCAAGAAGGCAGCGTTCGGGTCACCTGGGTCGCCCTTGATGATGGCGTAGTTGCCATCTGGCTTGGCTGCGACAACGCTTTCGGCGATGATACGGCCGACACCAATGTTGTCGAATGTCAGATAGAAGGTGCGCGCATCTTCGATCAGGCGGTCGTAGCCGACAACTGGAATGCCTTCAGCCGCTGCTTTTTCAATTGCAGGCCCGATAGCATCTTTATCCCAAGCGTTGATGATCAAAGCGTTCGCGCCCTGAGCGATAAGCGCTTCGACGTCAGTCAACTGCTTGGCAGAAGACGATTCAGCATCAGCCGAAATGTATTCGTCGCCAGCGGCTTCGATGGCTGCCTTCATTGCAGCTTCGTCGATCTTCCAGCGCTCTTCCTGAAAGCTTGCCCATGACACGCCGATCTTTTTGCCTTCGGCCAGAGCAGCAGACGAGAAACCAGCAGCGGTGATGACCGCGAGCAGAATTGCGTTACGCATGTGTATCCTCCCTATGGATGCGGCCAGCGAATGGCCGGTCCGACAGATTCGTCGGCACGGCAGGAAATTGCCGCTAATAATTTCAGTTGTCAAAATAAAAATGGTGGTGAAAGCTAGGGTTGCATGTAAAACAGCCGAGGCTTTGCTGCCATGCAGCAATTTTTGTGCGAAATTCGAAGAATGTGGTGTTTTTTTATTTGGAGATCAAAGAAATGATGCCGCAAGTGCCAAAGGATGCCAAGGGCGCGGCGTCGCTGGGCTGCGGTCCGATGATTCCCCCGCTGTCGGAAACGACTCGTCCGCTACGTCAGCAAGTGTTCGAGCGGGTACGGGCGGCGGGGTTGATAGCGCGGGTACAGGTGGCGAAGGAGCTGGGTGTTTCGCCAGCTTCCGTCACAACGATTACGTCAGAATTGATCGAGGCTGGGCTAATCGAAGAGGTTGCAGCACCGCGCGATATTGATCCCGGGCGCGGGCGGCCTGCGGTGGCTTTGGGGGTGCGGGCGGACGCGCACCGCGTGGCGGGGATGAAGCTTTCGGACCGGGAACACACGGCGGTAATCGTCGATTTTGCTGGCAACCTGATCGCTGATGACGTTATTCCGCGCAGGCCAGGATCAATCGCGCTACCAGAGTTGTTGGAGGCAATGGAGACGTTGCTGGAGCGGGTCTGTGCCAAGGCCGGAATTACGCCGCGCGACCTGAGCGCCCTTGGGTTAGGGGTTCCCGGCTTTGTCGATTGCGCCGAGGGAATGGTGCTTTGGTCTTCGGTACTGAGCGAACGATCAGTACCGCTTGCGGCCGCCGCGTCTGCCAGATTGGGCCTGCCTGTCTATGTGGATAACGACGCCAATCTGGTGACATTGGCGGAGCTTTGGTTCGGGGCGGGACGTGCACTATCGGATTTTGCGGTGGTAACGATTGAACATGGCGTTGGAATGGGGTTCGTGCTTAACCACAAAATATATCGTGGCGCCAAAGGGTTAGGCATGGAATTGGGCCATACCAAGGTGCAATTGGATGGTGCATTATGCAAATGTGGGCAGCGCGGGTGTCTTGAGGCGTATGTGGCCGATTATGCTTTGGCACGCGAGGCGACGATTGCTTTGAACTGGAGTCACAAGGAGGGGCAATCTATCAATGTCTTGCTGGAAAGCCTTTATGATCATGCCAAGGCGGGCAATGCTGCGGCGCGGTCTATCTTTCGGCGGGCGGGGCGGTATTTGGCCGTAGGCCTTTCCAATGTCGTCAACCTGTTTGACCCGGCACTGATTATTTTGTCAGGCGAAAGAATGCGCTATGACTACCTTTATGCCGCTGAAACTCTTGCGGAAATGGACAATCTGGCCATTGTGACCGGGCGCCCACGCCCCCCCATCGAGATTCACGCCTGGGGCGACCTTCTGTGGGCGCATGGGGCGGCAGCTTTGGCGTTATCGGCTGTCAGTGAAGGGCTAATTGCCCCGGCCAGAGATATTGCCGCACAGTGAAGGCCGTGTAGAACCATCCAATTGATCGCAAGGTTAGCCGGAAATAATCTATTGGCCGACCGGCAGGCCACTGGGGACGGCGTCAGGAACACCAAGGCGGCCCCTTGTAACGATTGGGTCTTCGAGCGACGCCAGAAATGCAAGGATTTCCACCTGCTCCTTCTCGGTGAGAGTAGTCGCAGGGGTGGTAACGGCAGCTGCAATTGCCCCCCAATCTTCCATGTCCTCGCGCAGAGCCCAATCTGATTTTGTGGGCGTGAATTCCGGCAGAATTGCATCTGGCGTGTAAGCCGTGATGTTGGCCCTGGGGTTAAGGTGATAAGCAAGGAAATCCGGAAGTCTGGTGTGCGCTCCTGCGTGTCCGTAGGGCGCTGTTAACGTGATGTTGCGCAAACTGGGTGTGCGAAAGGCATAGGCATCTGCCGGGTCGCGCGTCACGCCCATCCGGCCCATGTCGCGAGAGTTGCGGGCGATAAGGTCGGCGGTACCGGGGCCAAGCTGGGGCGTACCCATGGCGTGAAAGCTGTGGTCGGTTTGGAACTTGCCACTATGGCAAACGCTGCACCCGGCAGCGCCATAGAAAAGCTCAACACCTGCCGTGGCTTGCGACGAAAGAATGCCTTTTCCCGCCAAAAACCTGTCGAACGGTGAAGTATCCGACCGCCACTCATAGCTTACGAATGCTGCTATGGCGTTGGAGATATCGCTGAAGCGTATTGGACGCCCTGCAGAAATATCTGGGTATGCCTGTGCGAAGTAGAACTGGTAGCCGGGAATGGCGGCTACACGCTGCGCGATGATTTCGGACGCGCTATCCGGACCGGCGATGCGGCCTTGGCGCACGGCGGTAGATACTTCATTCTCATCTTTATGGCCCGCCATTTCGTCTGCGGACATCATTGGAAACAGGGATTGAACGGCCAAAAGTGAGGCAAAGCCCACAATCATATTTTCATCCAACGGGGCTTTGAATCCCGAAGGATGGCTTTGGTCCAGGGCGACCCGACCATCATGGAACAATGCGGTAAATTCGCGCGCACCGAGATTGAAAAGAGCGGGTGTGTTGCGAGCAATACGCTGCAAGGGCAGGTTGTCCGGATCCGGTTTTCGGTCTGGACCAAGGCCGATACCGCCTTCACCAAGGGTAAGCGAGACACCGTCAGAGGTGCCGAATTTCGGGTGGTGGCAGGTGGCGCAGGCGACGTTGCGGTTCCCCGACAAAATCGGATCCCAAAACAGCAGTTGCCCCAGCTTGGCTTTCGTCAAACTTACCGGGGAATAATCAGAATCGGCAATCGATGCAGATAAAGCGGCTCTGTCCAGCGGAAAGGCCGGGGCAGTCTGAGCGAGCATCAGCAGAAATGGGAAAATTAGTCTGCGCAATGAGTTCCTCCTTTTGCGAGAAAACCATTTGATCGCGCGATTGGAAAGGGCGGTTTTCTGCCGGGCCTGCGGTTTATTTCGCTCGGCGTGGGAGCGTGCATTGCCCCGGATGGGGCAAGCTGCAATAGTTTTAAGAGCACTGTTTTGGGGGCGCGAGTGGCCGATATGCGTAATAGCGTGGTGTTCGGGATGTTAGGTGGAGCCGTTTTCACCTTGCTTTTGTCCACGCCCGGCGCTTTTGCACTTGATGCCATAGAGTTTGGTGTTTCTGGGGCTGCGGATTCGCTGGAAAAAGACCTGCGCAGTGCGTCTTTGTTGTTGGCGGCCGAACAGGACGGCTTGGTCGAGGCACAGGATGTGTTTGCCGCAGCACAAGCAGAGTACGGTCGCTTGATCGGTGCGCTTTATGCCCAAGGCTATTATTCGCCTGTGATCAACATCCTGATTGATGGGCGCGAGGCGGCGGCGATACCACCGCTGGACGTGCCCACCCGGATCGGACGAGTGCAGGTTTTCGTGAAAACAGGCCCTGCGTTTGTGTTCAGCACTGCGCGCGTGGCACCGCTGGCGCCGGATACGCATCTGCCCGAAGAATTTGCGCCCGGCAAGACTGCCCAGAGCGGATTGATCAAGGACGCGGTGCAGGTGGCTGTGGACGGATGGCGCGAGATTGGCCATGCCAAAGCCGCACCAACCGGACAAAAGATTGTGGCTGATCATGCACGCCAGACATTGGCCGCCGACATTGCGCTTGGCCCCGGGCCACGTTTGCGGTTTGGGCCGCTGGTGATTACCGGGCAGGACCGCATGCGGGTTAATCGCATCCGCAAGATTGCGGGACTGCCAGAGGGCGAAGTCTTTGATCCGCGCGAATTGGCGCGTAGTGCCGAACGGTTGCGCCGAACGGGTGTGTTTCGATCAGTGTCACTGACCGAAGATGACGCTATCACCGCGCCGGATTTGCTGGGGATCACCGCGACAGTGGTCGAAGAAAAACCTCGGCGCTATAGCATCGGGGCTGAAGTGGCCAGTTTTGAGGGGCTTACGCTTTCAGGATATTGGCTGCACCGCAATCTTATGGGCGGCGGCGAACGCTTAAAAGTTGAGGGCGAGGTTGCCAATATCGGAGCGCAGACCTCGGGTGTAGATTATCGGCTTGGGGCGACATTGGATCGGCCCGCGACCCTTACGCCTGATACCACGTTAAGCTTTCACATCGAGGTGGCCCATCTTGACGACGAAGATTTTACCTCTGACCAAGGCGGTGTTGGGTTCAGTTTCAGCCACGTTTTCACAGATCGGCTAAGCGCGCGCGTAGGGTTGGACTACAATTATGCCGATGTCCGCGATGCATCAGGTGAGTTTATCTATCGCAATCTGGCGCTGCCCTTGGGGGTGACGTGGGATACGCGCGATAAGAAGCTGGACGCGAAAAAGGGGTTTTTCGTCGATGCCGAGGTGAAGCCATTCTTGGGTTTTGGCACCACAGACAGTGGCGCCAGATTGACGCTGGATGCACGGGCCTACCGGACATTTGGGGCCAAAGATAGGGTTACTTTTGCTGGCAGAGTGCAGGCGGGGGCAGTATTTGGTGCAAGTCTGCAAGGCACGCCCCGCGACTATTTGTTCTATTCCGGGGGCGGCGGCACAGTGCGAGGGCAACCTTACCAATCGCTTGGCGTAAACGTGCTGCGGGCGTTTGGCAGTGAATACAAAACCGGTGGGGCGACATTCTTGGGAGCATCAGTTGAGGTTCGCGCCAAAGTGACCAACAAGATCGGCGTTGTGGGGTTTCTGGACGTCGGACAAATCGGAGCAGTGGATTTCTTTGACCAAACAAGCGATTGGCATGCAGGAGCTGGTCTTGGGGTACGCTATGACACCGGGTTTGGGCCGATCCGATTGGACGTGGCAGCCCCTGTAGGCGGAACCACGGGCGAAGGCGTTCAGATTTACGTTGGCATCGGGCAGTCGTTCTGATGCGGCGGCTAGCGGTTCTTACCTTGCTTTTGTTGCCCTGGGCCGCCTCGGCACAAGAGGATGATCGCACATATCTGACAGCATTACTGGAAGACAATCTTTCGGGCGTCGGGCGTAAGGTGACAATCACCGGCTTTGCCGGGGCATTATCGTCAAAGGCGACAATTTCCGAAATCACGATTGCGGATGCGTCGGGCATCTGGCTAACGCTGCGCGATATCGAGCTGGATTGGAACCGATCGGCGCTTTTGGCGGGTGCGGTTTCTGTAAACGCGCTGACAGCGGGCGAGATTATCGTAGCACGGCCGCCAATAAGCGAGGCGAGCGGGGTGCCATCACCGGAAGCCAAGGGTTTCTCGCTGCCGGAATTGCCGGTATCGGTGAATATTGGGCGGATTGCGGCAGAACGAATCGAGTTAGGCGCGCCGGTGTTGGGCACCGCACTGGAAGGCACGCTAGAGGCAGCGCTAACGCTTGCGAATGGGGATGGCACCGGCAATCTGCTGATTGAACGTACGGATAGCGGACCTGAGGGTCGGCTTGCGTTGACCGCAAGTTACGGCAATGCAAGTCGGCAATTGGTTATTGATTTGGATGCCCGAGAGGATGCAGGCGGGATTGCGTCTGTGCTTTTGGGTCTGCCGGGTGCCCCTTCGGTGGAACTGATCGTGCAAGGTGAGGGGCCGATTTCAGACTTTACCGCCGATGTGCGCCTAGGTTCAGATGGCAGCGACCGACTGGCGGGCAACGTGACCCTACAATCGACGGATGCAATGGGACAGGCCTTTAGCGCCGATCTCGGTGGCGATTTAGCACCGCTGTTTCTGCCTGAATTCGCCGAGTTCTTTGGTAGCGATGTGCAGTTGAAGACGACGGGAGTGCGTGCGCCAACGGGTCGATTTGACCTCAGTCAGTTCTCGGTTCAAACTCGTGCAATGACTCTGGGTGGTACGTTGGTTCTTGCCGCCGATGGTTTGCCAGAGCGGTTTGCGTTGACCGGCAAACTTGGGCTGGACAGCGGTGAAGACGTGCTGCTGCCCCTGACAACACAGCAGCAAACGTATGTTCAGACCGCCAATCTGGCATTAGGATTTGATGCAGTCCGCGATGAAGGATGGCGCGGAACCTTGGCCGTGACCGGGCTAAGGCGCAACGATTTCGCCGCCGAGACCCTTGCGCTTATCGGGTCTGGCCGGATCTCGCGACCGGGGGGAAGTGTCGATCAGATGGTGGGGGGGACCGTAACCTTTGCCGCGACCGGACTTGCCCCAACCGACCCTGATTTGGCGGCAGCACTGGGCACAAAGGTTGATGGCAAGACCACATTCTATTGGCAAAGCAATGCGCCATTGAACCTGCAACGGTTTGCCTTGAATGGCGATGGCTTTGCCCTTTTGGCCGGAGGTCAGGTTTCCGGGTTGGAATCCGGAATTACCATAACCGGGAAAGCGACTGCACAATTGGACGATCTGGCGCGCGGATCGGGTCTGGCGGGGCGCGAATTGGCGGGCAGCGGTGTTGCAGAGGTTTCAGGAACGGCAAGCCTGCTGGCGGGAAGCTTTGATCTCGAGGGCAGCATTGCTGGCACCGATCTGCGCTTTGATCAGACTGAATTGGACAATCTGCTGCGCGGCGAGTCGACGATAGATTTCGCGGTAAAGCGGGACGAGACAGGAACGCTGGTGCGCCAATTAGACATAGCCGCAAGCACTTTGGTGGCCAAAGCGTTTGGCACGATTGCGACGGCAGGCAGCGATTTGACGGCCGACCTGTCGTTTTCGGATATGGCGGCCTTGGGTGCAAATTTCCGGGGCGCGATGACGGGGCGGGCGCGTTTCTTTGGCACTATCGCATCCGGGGATCTGACGATTGAAGCACAGGGCGATGGCCTTGGCATTGGGCAGCCAGAGGTAGATGTACTGCTGCGTGGAAAATCGAACGTAGCGCTTGATGCCCGGTTAGAGGACAATGTGATTGCACTTCGGTCGCTAACAGTGACGGCAGCCACGATGAACGCGGCCGTGACGGGGCGGGTGGCAACCAACGGCAGCGATCTGAATGCCAACCTGGTATTCTCCGATCTGGCGGCGTTGGGCGGTGGGTATCGCGGGGCGCTTAACGGAACGGCAAAGTTCACCGGTACGCCGGAAGATGGCGTGTTGGTTATGGATGCGGTTGTGAACGGATTGGCGGTTGGGCAGCCCGAAGTGGACCGGCTGTTGCGCGGGCAAAGCCGGGTGGCGGCAGCGCTTGATTTGAAAGACGGTA
The DNA here is from genome assembly GCA_049696055.1 of Paracoccaceae bacterium. GTDB lineage: Bacteria > Pseudomonadota > Alphaproteobacteria > Rhodobacterales > Rhodobacteraceae > JBAVTI01. The sequence goes on from JBAVTI010000180.1 coordinate 15,796, forward strand.
AGATCAAAATCAACAGCGCGACGCTTGCCAACCCACAGATCAACGTCGAAGCCGATGGGTCAGTTTCTGCAGGAAACCGGCAAGTAACCTTAAGCGCACGGTTGGTAGATCTTGGCGTGCTGTTGCCCGAATTTCCCGGGCAAGTTACGGTCATCGGGATGGCGATAGAAGATGCGCAGGGTTACCGGCTTGATCTGCAAGGTAAGGGGCCGGGGCAGATTGATGCAACCGTGAAGGGGCGCGTGGCCCAAGGTCTTGGCAGTGCGGATTTGACAATTGTTGGATCAGCGCAGGCCGGGTTGGCAAATGCATTCATCACACCGCGCGCCTTATCGGGTGCCTTGAGGTTTGATCTGCGGCTGAACGGACCACTAAGACCTTCGTCTCTTTCGGGGCGGATATCATTGGAAAGTGGCAAGCTCTCTGATCCCGGTTTGGCGTTTTCGTTGAATGCTTTGACCGCGAGTGGCGATCTTGCAGGTGGCCGGATGCGCGTGGATGCAGCCGCAGATGTTTCGACGGGCGGCAGGGTCGAGATGGTTGGCAGTGTCGGGTTGGCTGCGCCATATGACGCCGAGCTGCGCGCCAATCTTGGGCAAGTAAGGCTGAGGGATCCTAGACTATATCAGACGACAGTGAACGGCACGGTCAGGGTGAACGGGCCGCTGGCAGGCGGTGCCTTGGTTGCAGGGGACATCGTTCTGTCCGAGACAGAGGTACGCATCCCTTCGACCGGTCTGGGCAGCGCGGGGGGCATTCCGGACTTGCGGCATATCAACGAGCCAGCAGATGTGCGGGCCACGCGGACACGGGCGGGGTTAATTGCGACCGACAGCAATGGGGCGGCTACAGGCAGCGGGCGACCCTATGCGCTGGATCTGAATATTTCGGCCCCGAATCAGATGTTTGTGCGAGGTCGTGGGTTGGATGCAGAACTGGGCGGCGCGCTGCGTCTGGGTGGCACGACTGCCAACGTGGTGCCAAGCGGGGCATTCAACTTGATCCGGGGGCGGCTGGATATTCTGGGCAAACGCCTGAACCTGTCGGAGGCACTGCTGCAGCTTGAGGGCGAATTCGTGCCGTTTGTGCGGATCCTTGCATCAACCGAAGGTGACGGCATCACCAGTTCGGTATTGATCGAAGGGCAGGCAACCGAGCCAAAGGTCAGCTTTGTATCCAGCCCGGAGCTGCCCGAGGAAGAGGTTCTGGCGCGGTTGTTGTTTGGGCGCGCGCTGACATCGCTTTCAGCATTGCAGGCGGCGCAGTTGGCGGGCGCGGTGGCAACGTTGGCAGGCAAGGGCGGAGAGGGCATCGTGGGCAAGTTGCGCGCGGGTTTTGGCTTGGATGACCTTGATTTTGTGACCAACGAAGAAGGCGGTGCATCGCTAAAGGCCGGGAAGTACCTTTCGAAGAACCTTTATACCGAGGTGATCGTCGATCAAGCGGGACAAAGCCAGATCAACCTGAACCTCGACATCACTCCAGATATCACTTTGCGCGGCAGCACCAGCACCGACGGCACCACCGGACTGGGGATATTCATGGAGAAGGATTACTGACCGGCATTTCCCGTTCAGCATCCACCGCAGCCCCAAGCAATACCGCGTATGCGCTAAGGTATAACCACATCAACAGGGCGGCCACAGCCCCGATTGAGCCGTAGATCTGGTTGTAGCTGCCAAAATTGGCAAGGTAGATCACGAGGCCCCGCGATACCAATGCCCACAAAACCACGGCTAAGACCAGCCCAGGAGTGAACAATGCCGGGCGGGGCGCTGCGGGCGGACGGTTTGGGCCGAATCGATAAGCCAGCCCGATACCAAACACCACGATCAACAGGCCCAATCCGGTATTCGCCATCTCTAGCGCCAAGGCCGACGCGCTACCAACAGGCAACAAGCCGATGATAAGGGGGGCAACGACGGCCGCCAGCAAGGCCGCAAGTGTGATCCCGACCAATGTAAGCGTCAGCACAACGGCAAGGCCCAGATGCGGCAACCCGGCACGATTTGGAAAGTGATGGATGGCGTTAAGCCCGCGTATCAGGGCATCCACCCCTGCCCGTGCCGACCACAAGGCAAACAGAGTGGAAAACAGGGTCGCCCACCCCAGATGGCTGCTATTCGCAGTCAGGAGTGCTTCGATCTGCGTGGACAAAAGCGAATAGGCATCGGATGGCAGAACGTCACGCAAAAGCGCCACTTCCTGTCGGATGATCCCCGGATCTGCGGCAAAACCCCAGATCGCAATCACCGCAGCAACGGCAGGGAAGATAGCAAGGAAACCAAAGAACGCGACGCTTGCCGCCATCATCCCCAATTCGGCCCGATCCGTGCGCTGCGCAAGCCGTAGCAGTGCAAATCCAGCGGCGCGAAAGGTCGACATAGGGATCATGATCAATTGCCCTGGCAAAAAAGAAGGGCCCGCAATTGCGGACCCCAATTTGAAGCCAAACGAAGTGCCCGTAGGCGCTGCGCTTAGTGGCTGCCCGAACCCGACGAAGCCAGAGCAGCGATGACCAGAAGGCCAGCCAGCGGCAGAAGCAGGCCCGGAGCCGACGAAGAAGCTTGGGTTACAACAACTGCAGGCTCTTCAGCGATGATGGTCGGGCCACCAGCGGTAGCAGCGGTAACCGACGAAACCAGAGCGGCTGCGGCAACAAAAGCGGTGAATTTTTTCATTTTAGTTCTCCGTGACTTGGATTGATTGATTAAGTTCCCGATACCATATGGCAGCGCCCTATGGAAGTCTTATCTTCTAACCATTGTCAATAACACGCTTAAAGGTAACAGCCTCCCAGCCTTGGACCAATAACTGCTTGGATTGCCTTAAATAATTGCCGTTTTCGAACCAGTATTCATTGACGAAATCACCCGGTTTTCCAGTGCAGCTTTCTATCACATGACGTGTCGTGTGTTGTTGGTTTACAACAGTTATTGCTTCGGTTCCGGCATTCGCCAAAGTGCAGCGATAGGCAAAGTTCTGCACCTGATCGCCGCCATCAAGATACTGGTAGACCCGATCATAGGTGCCAGACCCGCTGGA
>JBAVTI010000181.1:0-2398 GCA_049696055.1 Paracoccaceae bacterium
CCGCCTTGGCAAACAACCGGTCAATCTTGCCCGGGTTTGGCTCTGCCACAGTCTGCCCACCCGGATCATCCGATAGAAAAGTGTGGTAAAGTTTATTCGCCTGCGGCCAGATCTTGCGCGCCACAAAACAATCAGACCGCCGCAAAAGTTGCAGGTGGTCGTCGTAAAAGATATGCGGCTTGCCCTGAAAATCGAACTTCGACAAGGTCAAAGACCGGCTTTCCACATTGCTGGAATATTGCCGCACCAGCGTTTGGAAATATGACTCGTCGGGTATCCAGACCCGGCTGAAATAGCGGTCATACGCCTCGCGTTCCGGGTCTTCCAGAATCGCGCTAAGGGTTTGGCGCGACAGGCACCACCACTGGCTACCCAAATGTGGCACCAAGGCGGGCGGAATCCGCCGCTTGAACCCCAACCTTCGTTGCAAACGCACATAGCCGTCAAACAACCGCCGCTGCTTGCGCCATGAAAACGGGAACCGCAGGGTGAACCGTTCAACATCCAGCCCGCCAATGGTCCATCCCACATCCTCGGTGGTCACCGATTCGATAAAATCGGTGCGCGGGCGTTCGTCCAGATAGGCGATCATTTCATCAATCGGCCGCAGCGGCAGGCACGACCCCGACGCCAGATACACATGCCGCACCCCCGGAAAATCCCGCAGCATGATCGTCGATGCGGCCTGTGTCGCAGCCACAATTCCCCAGGTTCCCCATTCGCAGGCAAACCGGTCCGAGAACCGAATATCTTCCACATCCGCCAGATCGCGGCGCAGCTTTTCATTCAGCTTGCGCCTTACCCGCTTGTCGACGTGAATAACCACCGGGCAGCCATGCGCCGCCCAGTGCCGCGCCACCTGCGCCGCCCGGTCAAGTGCCGTATGGCACAGCATGACAAAGCCAACTGTCACGCAAGCCCCCTCATGCCCAGTTGCCCTTCGACATCAGCCCCAAAATCTCTAACTGGCGCCAGTTGATATACTTCTCAGACCATTTGCACCACATATCCGGCTGATCATTCAGCGCGGCTTTGTAGGCGCGGTATTCATGGCTGTTGGCATAGTGCTGCTTACGCTCCATTTCCTCGTTCGCCTTCACGCTGAACGTATCGAGGAATTTGGCGTGCAGCAAACATCCTGACGCTTTTTCGCCCCCCCATTCGTCATAGGTCAGGTTCAAGCCGCGGGGCAGCAGCATATGGGTTGAACTGACATAGGCGTAATCGCGGTCCCACTTCACCAGTGGGATCTTGTTCATCGCCGGCGCGCGTTCTGGCACATCGGCAAAGAACATCCGCGCCCGTGGCCCGCCCTGTATCCACAGATTGCCGAACTTTTTATTGCGGCTGATCATGTAGTTGCCGCTGTCAAACCAGTTGGCAATCTCGAACGGGTCTTGGCCTTCGCGATAGGGCTGCGCGCCGATCGGCCCTTTGGGATACATATCAAGCAGCATCGCCGAAAAAGATTTGATCGAGCTGGCGTCCAGCCAGTCGGTCAACGCCCGCAGCGGGCGCGTGTCACAGAACGGGTAGACAAAAAATTCGTCCGGATCGACGACCAGCGCCCAATGCCCATGCGCATAGCGCATCTGCAATGCATTCAGCCAATCCACCCCGAATCGCGACCGCTTGTAGCTATGCGCCGTGGTCCACAGCGACACATCCTCTTGCTGCGACAGGTATTCACGCGATCCATCATCGCTGTCATTGTCCACGATCAGGAAATGATTAACCCCCAAGTCGCGGTAATATTTAAGGAAAAACGGCAGCCTGACGCGCTCATTGCGCAGGGTCGAAAACAGCAAGATGTTCTCTGACCCGATATTCGCCACCCGATTGACCACAGGCCGCAGTTCCCCCCGCTTACGGAAGGCCCTGATACGCCAGCGTTTTCGCGCCAAACGTAGCCTATATGTCGACAAAAGGCCCAATCGATCGTTTCCCTGGGGCCGGATGCCCTCTGTGCCGCTTTATCAGACGAGGTTTAAGACAGCGTTGAAATGTGCAACCCAACCCAAGGCCGCCCGCTTTTTTCGCTGTAAGTTCGCATCCCCGGCCGCCTGCAGTTTTTCAGTGATTGTTTCCATCCAAGAATAACTGTCGCCGGAGTCAAGGTAAACCGGGTAATCATCCAGAATATCACGGAAAACTGGCAGGTTACTGGCGATCACCGGCACCCCAAGCGCCGCCGCCTCAACTGCAGGCAGACCAAACCCCTCGGCCAGGCTTGGAAACAGCAGCGCCTGCGCGCCGTCCAGCAGTGCCGCCACCGCGCCATCGCTTAGCCCCGGCAATTCGCGCACCGGTCCGCCCGGCGTAACCGAATCAAGCCGCGCAAATACCGCTTCATTCGCCCACCCCCGGCTGCCGATGATCAACAATTGCGGCATCGCTG
>JBAVTI010000182.1:0-10301 GCA_049696055.1 Paracoccaceae bacterium
ATGCACGCTATGCCATCGACCCGACCCGCATCCGTGAGGAATTGGGCTGGCGGCCTTCGGTCACGCTGGAACAGGGTCTGCGCCTTACGGTCGATTGGTATCTGGCGAACGAGTCGTGGTGGCGTGCGCTGCAAGATCGGGCCGGTGTCGGGCAGCGGCTTGGGGTCAAAGCCTAGGTTTTTCGACCGACTCGAAAAGGTGGTCAAGGACGGGCAGGCCGCATGATCCGGCTTGGCCCCTTCCTTTTTGCGGCGGCACTGGCGAAAGTGCGCCGAAATCCCTCTGGCCATCGGCGAAATGCCGCAAAATTGGTGCCCTGGTGCCGCTATTCCGCCCCATTCTGAAAATACCAAGTATTTAAGGCTGGAAATGTTTTGAGACTCTGCAAGACTTTCAAACAGTGATGCCAAAAGCAGCAAAAGCGTAACATTGTTGCGCGGAGGAGTGGCAAAATGGTGATCGGAATGGTTTTTGCAGGGGTGTTGACTGGTGCCATTAGCGTGGCTTGGTCGATTTCTGTTGGCCTGCCGATGCTGTTGGTGTTGCTGATGTATCCGGCGGCGGGCGTGGTTGGCTCGCTGGCGTTCATTACCTTGGCCATGATGCGCACGAACGCTTCTTCCGATTTCCAGACCAGCGGCCTCGCACAAGATACGCACTGATCCCGGCACTCGGCCTTCCTTGCCGTCAGGGAAACAATCCGTCACCTCCAATTTGGGTATTTGCCAGCCTTCGCCACTCGTGGCGCGCTGTCGGCAACAACCGTTTGCCCGACGCAGACCCCACCACTGATTCGAATCACTTGGCCAAGCCAATCCCGCCGACGGATGATGGTTCATCCGGGGGTTGTGACAGCTATGAATGTGGCAGGATTGAGGCGAGTTCGCGGCAAAATAGTTGGGTTAATCTGACGAATTTGTGGCCAAATCCGTAGTTGCGTCATCGTAAGCATGCTGAACAACCCGTAAAATGAATAATTGGGGGCCATACATTCGGGTGACAGCAATGTTCTGCGTGCAAAGCCAAGAAACAAGTCTGAACGCGGCCGCAAAGGCAGTTGCGCTTGGAAGTATTGCTACGCCACGTTGCTGTACTGTTGCCGGGTAGATGACAATGACAATCAGTTATCCGCGCTTCATTCCTGGCTCAACGGGCGCTTCACAACGGGTTGATACCCGTTCAATTGCGTTGCCCGGTCAAAATGCGATTTCGCTGCCAACCCCTAAGGGTTTGTATCGCAAGGTTTTCAAGCGGGCGTTCGACATTGCAGCCATCGTGGTTGCCGCGCCGATCATCGTGCCATTGGTCGTCGGGCTTGCCATTGCAGTGTCGCGCGATGGCGGTGCCGCTTTTTACACGCAACAGCGTGTCGGTAGCGGCGGTCGTGCCTTCCGGATGTGGAAGTTGCGCAGCATGGTCAGCAACGCCGATGCATTGATGGAACAGCATCTTCAGGCTGTCCCGGCCGCGCGTGCCGAATGGGATGCCACCCAAAAGCTGAAGAATGATCCGCGGATTACACCGCTGGGCCGTTTTCTACGCCGTGCCTCGCTTGACGAGTTGCCGCAACTTTGGAACGTGTTGGTTGGCGACATGAGCCTTGTCGGCCCTCGGCCAATGATGCTGAACCAGCAGGCGCTTTATCCGGGCATGGCCTATTACACGCTGCGCCCCGGTATCACAGGCTACTGGCAGACCGCCGGGCGTAACCGCACCACATTTGAAGCGCGGGCAGAATATGACGATGCCTATGCCGCCGACCTGACACTGCTAACTGACGCCAGGATTTTGGCGCGGACGGTGGGCGTCGTTCTGAAATGCACGGGCTACTAAGGCACCTCGCGCCTTTCCCATAGCGTTTTGCTTGAACCAATAGGCGTCACCCTTCGTCCGTTCTTGGGGCAAAGGGTGATTCGTGAAAAGCGCCAAGTGCCCTCAGGCCAAGTCTACTCAATCACCGCAAAACCACAGGCCGGACTTGCCACATACGACTGCTCCGTGATCAGGCGATCGCCGCCGCTGCGACCGCCAAAAGCAGCACAGCGCCCCCCGCGATTACGGTATAGCGGGGCAATCCCAACAGCGGTTTAAGCCGGTCTTGCGGCCGCCGCTTGCCACCCTTTTGCGGCTTCACATCGGGAATGCTGATGACCGGGCGCAAATCAAGTTGGCGCTCCATCTGTTCTGGCGTGCGAATAACCGGGTTCAGCAAATCCATGAAAAAGGCAACGATGATTGCCAACCCCAAACTGGCAATCGCCCCTGCCAAAGCTATCTTCTTGCGGCTGCCGCCCACGGCATACTCTGGCACCATAGCGCGTTCCAGCAAGGTAAAGTGTTCGGAATGCTGGCGTTCTTCCAGCTTCAGCGAGGTTTCAGCCTCGGCCAGTTTGGTGGTAATGACCTCATACTGACTTTGCAGTTGTTGGGTGCGGCGCTCGAACACCCCAAGCGCGCGCTCGATATCTGGTGCCATTGCCGCCAGGGCGGAAAGCGCGTCTCGTTGTTCCTCAAGTGCACTTTTTTGCGACGCAAGCACCTCGATCTGTACCGAAAGATCGTCGATATCCCGACGGTCGGTTTCACGCAGCTGGTCTTTCTTTTCGATTGCGGCACGCTTGCCAAGTGCCGCAACAAGGCCTTGATCCAGCCGCCGCATTTCCGCCTCCAGCGCCACCAGCTCTTCACGCTGCGCGTCTCGGCTAGAGGGTAGGGCGGCACTGTTGCGGTTCTTGAAGGCGGCAACCTCGGCTTCCAGCGCCGTGATTTCGGTGCCGATACGGGCTTCTTCCTCGACAAAGAACTGCAATGTTTCTTTTGCCCGCGCCGATTGGCCCGCGGTGCTAAGATCCAGCACACCTTGCGCAAAATCATTTGCTACCCGTGCGGCCTGATCGGCATTGCCAAATCGCGCGGTGATGATCAGCGCAGACACACCGGCCGGTGCGCCAAAGCCAGACGACGCCACTGAAGCCACGCTTTGAAACCCGATGGATTGGCGCAGCAGCGATACCTTCTTTTCCATGCTCAGACCCGGCGCATCGGCAAAAAGCCCATGCCGTTCGATCATTGCAATCAGGTTGTCGCGCGTGGTCAGGCGCTGTTCAATACTTTGCAGCAACTGCGCCGATTGCCCGCCCGCAGCGGCGTCGCTGCCATCGGCCACAATCTGGGTTTCCAGCTGAATAACGGCCCCTGCCTCGTAGGTCTTGCTTTGCGATAAACCAAGCAGCAACGACACGACGATACCGGCACACAGGACAAGCCCGATCAAAAGCCGCCTGCGGATCAGCAGACTGATGAATTCGTCAAGACTTTGTATCTGGCCCATGCGGGGTTGGTCCTGCTTAATGACTTGTGCGCCAGGCGTCTGGCGGCAAGATTACTTATTACCGTAACGATATCGGCCTTGCGAGCGGTCTTGGCTGCGGTTCAACACCACACCCATCAGGGGAATGTGCCCCTCGAACAACCGCTCACAGGCGCGCACATCTTCGGCGGTGGTTTTGGTGCCATCGGCGACCAACAAAACCGCGTCCACATGCGGCAGCATTGCCATCACATCATCGCTGCCCAACGCAGGTGGCAGGTCATAAATTGCCACGTCCGGTTCCAGATGTTCCAGCATCGCCTCAAGCGCCTGCGCCGTCGTCACCTCGTGCAAAAGTTCTGCCGCGTCGGCGACCGCTTCGCCGTTTAGCGCAAGGGCAAGGTTTTTTCCCACCCGGCGAAAATGTGATTCCATCGGCTGGTCGCCCCTCAGGAAATCGCGGATAGGCCCGACATTGGCTATGCCAAGCAGGGCTGCAAGGCCGGGGTTGCGCAGTTCAAGGTCCACCAGCACGGCACGTTTTCCGGTCATCCGCACCACGCTCAACGCCAGATTGGCCGCGACGAACGACTTGCCGCAGCCATGTGTTGGCGAGGTGACGGCGACCCGTTTCCACCCCCGTGCCGCCATCGCCTGCAGTATCCGGGTGCGCAGAATATCAAACGCCGAGGCCGCCGAATTCGTGTCCGCATTCGGGAACAAACCGTTTCCATTCAGGTGATCGACATCCAGCGTGACCGACGTCAGCGATTCCCACACCCGATCCGGGCTGACCAAAGGGCGCAGCATCGGTGCCGAAAACACCTCACGCCCGGTTTGCTGATCCAGCGTTACCGGCTTGCGCGCAATTGGTTGACCGGGGCGGAACAGCGAAAACCCCGATGCCCGGCTGCCCGCAGCGTCGCTCGGTTTCTTGCTGAAGCTGTCGCCATTCATCTGGGAATGCTCCATATCCGCGATCCCATAGGGATGCGCGATCAACATATTGTGGTTGGGCATCCGAATTCTCGGGCTCCTGCTTCGGCACGACACGGGTGTCGCAAAGGGTCAACAAATCACCCACCTCGCAGCAGGCGTCAAGCCAAAGCTCCGCCCAGAATCAGCCAGACCATATTGATCAGCCTATCGGGAATCGCCCAGGCCCCCGCCCAGTTCCTACCTAAGTAGCAGATTAGCGCTGAAAATGGAAGAGCTTAGCAGGATTGGCGCCCACACGCTTGGGCGTGGTGTATCCCGGTTTTGCGGCCTAGAATGCGGGAAATTCCGCCCTGATGGTTCCTTGAAACGTGATTGATCTGCCACCCCAAACCGACGCTATCGTCATCGGACGCAACGAGGGTGCGCGGCTGCAATCCTGCCTTTCCTCGCTGCTGGGCCAAGTGCGTTCGGTGATCTATGTCGACAGCGGATCAACCGATGGCAGCGCCGACCTTGCGCGCGGCTTGGGGGCGCAGGTGGTAGAGTTGGATATGGCAACGCCATTCTCCGCCGCGCGCGCCCGCAATGCCGGGCTGGCGGTATTGGCGGCAAAGCCACCCGACTACGTGCAGTTCGTCGATGGTGATTGCACGGTCGATGCCACATGGATCGCCGCTGCCTTGGCCTTTATGGCAAGCCACCCTGAGGCAGTGGTGGTTTGCGGACGGCGGCGCGAACAGTTTCCCCAAGCATCGGTTTACAATCGCCTGTGTGACCGGGAATGGAACACGCCAACTGGTCAGGCCCGCGCCTGTGGCGGTGATGCCTTGATGCGATTTGCCGCCGTGCGGGCGGTTGGCGGCTACCGCGAGGGCTTGATTGCAGGCGAAGAGCCGGAACTGTGTCTGCGACTTGGCCGCGCCGGTGGGCAGATTTGGCGCATTGATGCGGAAATGACCCGGCATGATGCTGCGATGACCCGGTTTGGGCAGTGGTGGCGTCGCAGTCGTCGCGCCGGATTTGCCTTTGCCGAAGGCAGTGCCCTGCACGGGGCCGGTCCGGAACGGCACTGGGTTACCGAAACCAGACGGGCGTTGGTTTGGGGGGCAGCACTGCCCTTGACGGCTCTTGGTCTCGCGGTGCTTTGGCACCCTGCCGCCGTATTGATCTTGCTGGCCTGGCCGTTGCAAGCGGTGCGTCTCGCGCGGCGCATGGGTTGGGAGGCGGCGTTGTTTACCGTGCTTGGCAAGCTGCCAGAGGCGCAGGGGATCCTAAGCTATTGGTGGAAGCGTCTCACCCGTCAGGGTGCCCGGATCATCGAGTATAAATAGGCAGCCTGCGATCCCGACTGCGTGAAAAACATTAAGCAAAGCGCGCCTATTCCCGCCGTTGCCGCACGGCCGCGATGGCCTGTCCCGGCAAAATCGCCAAGCACGCCGCATACCTTGGGATCAGTCGGCGTGGGTCAGAAAGCATCCGCCACACCCATTCCATTGCCAGTTTGCGCACCCATTTTGGGGCGCGTGTTTGGTGGCCCGCCAGAAAATCCAAGCCCGCCCCGACCGAGGCGAACCCGATCTGTGGTGTCAAAACCCGGCCCCTCGCAGCAAAGATCTCTTGCTTTGGCGCGCCCAAAGCAATCAGGCACAACCCGATATTGGCTACTGAAAGCTCGGTTAGAATTCCTTCCGCCCCCGCACCTTCGGGATCAAACCCAAAGGGCGGTGCGATGCACAAGGCCACATCCAGCCCCGGCACCAATGCGCGCAGCCGATCCGCCGCAAGGGCAAGGGCCGTATCTGTGCTGCCGACCAAACCTACCCGCACGCCCGATTGCGCCGCCAATTGCGCCAAGGGCACCACCAAGTCCGAACCATGCACCAAAGACACCGGATGCCCCGCCAAACGCGATAGCCAGACAATGGGGTTCCCGTCCGCCACGACCATATCTTGTGCACAGTAGGCACGCCGAAAGGCTGCCGATCGTGCCAGCTTTACCAGATGATCCAGATTTATCGTGGCAACCGCAAAGCCTTGCTTTGACGCAAACCGCGCCGTGACAGCATGGAATAATGCCTGCCGGTTGGGAAGATTTACAGTAACAACAGAACCGTCGAAACGAAAATCCAAGGCTAACATCCTGTGGCAGAGTGACAGATCAATAAATTGATACCACGCTTGGCATTCCGGCGCGACCTGAACTGGGCCCCAATCCGGGTGCAATCCAACATAGGAAACAAACACTCTGTTTCCATCGCCCGCACTATGCGCAGCGCTGGTTTTCATGCTGTTCTGGCAACGCTGTTGCGCCTCGCCATTTTGCCAAGGCCCCGGCAAATGTCCTTCGGCATTTACGGTATGCATCCCTCTTTCATGTTAGCGGCCTGCAAACTGCCAGCCGGCGCAGTGAATTCCATGCTGGCCTTCCTTGGGCGACAAAAGCCGTGATGCGCATGATCCCCTTGGTCAAACACGTGGTCTGACGTCTCAATCTTGGCCGCACGCCCTGCGGTGTGCTATGGATTTTGTCTAAGTCTTGGAACTGGAAGCACACCTTGGTTAATCCGAACGCCTTTGCCTGGTTGATGCTGTTGATCTGGCCGTTGGTGGCTTGGGTTTTGTACAGCCGCACTTCCGCCGACAAGGCGCTGATCTGGACGGTGCTTTGGGGCTATTTGTTGTTGCCGCCGTTGGTTGCCATCAATCTTCCGGTGGTGCCAGATCTGGATAAGGAAACCATTCCCAATCTGGCGGCGCTGGCGATGGTGTTGTTTGTGCTGAAAGACCGGCTGTCGTTTTTGCCGCAATCTCTGCTGGGAAAGGTGCTGATCGCGCTGTTCGTGCTTAGCCCGTTTGCAACCGTGCTGACCAATGGCGACCAGATCTGGTTTGGCGCGCTTAACCTGCAGGGGATGCGGATTTACGATTCAGTGGCGGCCGTCACCAACCAAGCCATTGCTCTGCTGCCATTTTTCCTTGCCCGCAGGTATCTGGCGTCCGACGATGCGATGCGGCATCTGGTGGTGGCGCTGGTGGTGGCGGGGCTGGTTTATTCCGTGCCGATGCTGGTCGAAACCCGGCTGTCGCCGCAGATGAACGTCTGGGTCTATGGCTTTTTTCAGCATGATTTCTTTCAGACCATCCGCTTTGGCGGCTATCGCCCCGTGGTGTTCTTGCCGCACGGCCTTTGGGTTGCGTTCTTTGCGCTGATGACGGTGCTTTCGGCGCTGGTGCTGTTCCGTGTTGGCCCGGCAGAAAACCGGCCCCGGTATGGCGCGGCGCTGCTCTATCTGGGTGTCGTGCTGGTGCTGTGCAAAAGTGCCGGGCCCTTGGTTTATGCCTTGGCGATTGCACCGCTGATCCTGATCGCCCCCCGCCGCGGACAGGTATTGGTGGCGGCCCTTCTGGCGGTTCTGGTGGTGGCGTATCCGCTGTTGCGTGGGGCGCATCTGGTGCCGCTTGACAGAATTGTTGACATCGCTCAGGGCATCGACCCGAACCGCGCCTTGTCGCTGCAATTCCGCATCACCAATGAGGAAAATCTGCTTACCCGCGCTGCCGAACGCCCTTGGTTCGGCTGGGGCGGCTATGGCCGAAACCTGATCTATGATCCGATCACTGGCCAAGGCACCTCGATCGCTGACGGTGCATGGATCATCACAATGGGGATTTATGGCAGGCTTGGCTATCTGGCACTGTTTGGCCTGCTGGCGCTGCCATTGGTTCTCATGGGCCATGAAGCATTGCGCCAAAACGGTGCCGCGTTTTCGCGCTTCACCTGTGCCGTGGCGCTGATCTTTGCTGCCAATCTGGTCGATCTGTTACCCAATGCCACGTTGGTTCCGTTTACATGGCTGATGGCCGGGGCGCTGTTGGGCAATGTCGAGGCTATGGCGCTGGCCCGTCGCAAGGCAGCACTGATCGGCTGGCAGGCAAAGCTGAACCCAAGCCCCTCGCGCACGGTGCTGTAATGCGTGTCGATATCGGGGTTTTCGCCCATAATGAGAAGGCAGGCATTGCCGCAATGGTGGCCGAACTTGGCCGCCAAGACATCGCGCAAAACCCCGATGTGCGGGTGCTGATCCTTGCCAATGGCTGCACCGATGACACCGTGACCCTCGCCCGCACCGCAGCGCACGGCACCAGGATCGAAGTGATCGACCTGCCTTTGGGTGGCAAATCCCGCACCTGGAACCGCTTTGTCCACAACCTTAGCCGCCCCGACGCCGACGTGCTGCTGTTCTGTGACGCAGATATCGAGCTGCCCCTGCCCGACACGCTGTCGCGCCTTGTTGGTGGCCTGATGTCGCGCCCCGATCTGCATGCCTTCAACTCGCGCCCGGTCAAAGACATTGCCCACCATCCGCATGGCCTGACCCGGCTGGATCGCCTCATCGCCATGGCAGGCGGCACGCTGGATGATTGGAAAACCGCTATCTGTGGTCAGCTTTACGCCATGCCTGCCGGTGTGGCGCGCAGGTTTCATCTGCCCATCGGTCTGCCGGTCGAGGATGGTTTTCTGCGCGCCATGATCCTGACCAACGCGCTGACCTCCCCCGAGAATCTGACCCTGATCGACGGAGCAGAGGTGTTTCACATCTATGCCTCGGAACGCACGATCCCGGCGCTGATCAAACACCAAACCCGCATCGTCATTGGCTCTGCCATCAACGCCGCCTGTTTCGCCGCCCTGCGTGACACCGATCCCAATGTCCGGCACCAAACCCTGTCCGCGATTGCCAAGGATGAATCTTGGCTTGCCCGCACAATTCGCGCCCGCCTGCCGCGCTTTCCCTTCGGCTATGTGCCTTTGCATTTTTTGACCAAACGCGCCGCCAATCTGGCCCGTGCTCCACGCGATCTTCTGCGCCCAAAGCGGCTTTTCGTGCTGATTGCAGGCTTTGGTTTCGATTTGATTGTTTACCTGAACGCACAGTTTCGGATGACACGCGGCACCGGTGCAGGCCATTGGTAGCGGGCTTTGCCTTAATTTGCCGGGCTTTCAGGCAGCATTGTGGCAAATCCAAGGCATTGTGCCGTGTGGGGATATGGTTGCGCCAAGTGTCGCAGGTGGCTATCCCTAACCGGTCGTTTGCGGTATTTTCCTAAGAGATGGCATGGGATAGCATCGGCATCCCTTCGGGAAAGCCGGATCGTTTCTTGCGCATAGTTGGTGGCCATTGGTAGGAAACAACGTGACAGAGGCAGATTTTGACGGCGTATCCGAAACCGACATTGCGATTGTCGGTATGGCTGCGCATCTTCCGGGGGCCGCCTCACTCTCTGACTATTGGGCCAATCTGGTGGCTGGCGTGGAATCGATCCGCCACCTGACCGAAGCCGAGCTTTTGGCCGCAGGCGAATCTCCCACAAAAATGCGCCACCGCAATTATGTACCCGCCGCCGCCGTCCTTGATGGGTTCGATCATTTCGACGCCGACTTTTTCGGCTTTTCCCCCAAAGAGGCCGCGATCCTTGACCCGCAGCATCGCCAGTTCCTCGAAGTGGCATGGCAGGCGTTGGAAAATGCGGGCCATCCGCCCGAAAACTTCCCCGGTGCCATCGGCGTCTGGGCGGGCTGCGGCATGGGCAGCTATTTCTACTTCAACCTGTGTTCAAATCCCGATCTGGTTGAAAACACTGGCATGTTCCTGCTGCGCCACACTGGCAACGACAAAGATTTTCTGGCCACCCGCGTCAGCCATATCTTCGATCTCAAGGGGCCGTCGATCAGCATCCAAACCGCTTGTTCCACCTCGCTTGTCGCGCTGCACTACGCCGCGCAATCGCTGCTGAACGGTGAATGCGACATGGCCTTGGCGGGTGGTGTCACCATCGAGTTGCCCCACGCCCGTGGCTACATCTTCAACGAGGGCGAGATCCTTTCACCCGACGGTCATTGCCACGCCTTCGATCACCGCGCCCAAGGCACGGTTTTCGGCTCTGGCGCGGGCTGTGTGGTGTTGCGCAGGCTTAAGGATGCGATCCGCGATGGCGATCATATCTGGGCCGTCGTCAAAGGCTCTGCTGTCAATAACGATGGCGCGGCCAA
>JBAVTI010000183.1:0-5725 GCA_049696055.1 Paracoccaceae bacterium
CGTCGGTGCCGATCGGCGCTGCGATCTTGCGCGCACAGCGGCGGTGATTAGCGAAATTGATGCCGACATCCTTGCACTGCAAGAGGCTGACCAACGCTTTGGTGCCCGCGCCGGGTTACTGGATCTGACGGCGCTGCATAATGCCACGGGCCTCACCCCGGTTGAAAGCAATGGCCACGCCGCCTCGCATGGCTGGCATGGCAACTTGCTGTTGCTCCGCCGCGCCCATGTCGAGGCGGTACACAAACTGGTTTTACCGGGATTCGAGCCGCGCGGTGCCGTGATGGCCGATATCGTCATCGCGGGTCGGCAAATCCGGGTCATTGCCGCGCATTTGGGGCTGCTGCCACGGTCGCGCAGCGCCCAAACCCGCGCTCTGCTGGATAAAATCAGCAACCTTGACGCGCGGCCCACCTTGCTGATGGGCGATCTGAACGAATGGCGCACCACAAGTGCCGCGATGGGGCACCTGACGCAGCACTTCACCCACAGCGCCACGGTGCGCAGCTTTCCCGCCCGCTATCCGCTGCTTGCTCTGGATCGGATGATGACCTGCGCTCATGGCGAATTGCGCGATATTGCCACCCATGACACCCCGCTTTCACGTCATGCCTCCGACCATCTGCCCATCAAAGCCCGGCTGCTTCTGCGAACCCATCCCGACAAACAGCCATGATCGACTTTGGCCTAACAGCTTTGATCTGGATCATCGGTGTGGCCACGCTCTTCGCCCTCGCGTCGACCATGGCCTTGCGGTCCTATCACCGTTTTGCCGCCAATTCCCGCGGCACCGTGACGACGGCGTTGTCGGCACAGGGGCCGGCAAGCCCGCTTGATACCTTGCTCAAGGCATCCATTGCCGCCCATCCCGGTGCCTCGGGCCTGCGGCTTTTGCTGGATAACGCCGATGCTTTCGCCGCCCGCAGTTTGGCAACCGAACAGGCCGGGCGCAGCCTTGATCTGATGTATTACATCTGGCGCACCGATACCTCGGGCTGGCTGTTGTTGGCCGATCTGATCGCCGCCGCTGACCGGGGCGTGCGCATCCGCCTGCTGCTCGATGATGTAAACGTGCAGGGCTTTGACCCCGCCTTTTTGGCCATGAACCAACACCCGATGATCGAGGTCCGCCTGTTCAACCCGACCCGCAATCGCGGCCACGTCGCCCGCCGCATGACCGAGATTTTGTTGGGCCTGTCACGCTTTAACCGTCGGATGCATGGCAAGCTCTGGATCGCCGATGGCATCCTTGCGGTGCTGGGGGGGCGCAATGTCGGGGATGTGAATTTCCGCCCGCTGAACATCGGCAAACGCTCGTCGGTTGACGCCGATGTGCTGCTGGCTGGCCCAAAGGTGGCCGAGGTCAGCGCCCTGTTTGACAGCTACTGGAACCTCGGGCTGTCCTTGCCCATTCTGGTGCTGTGGCCGCGGTTCAAGATCAACATGACCGGGTTTCGCCGCCGGATTGCGCGTCATACCGGGTCATCTGCCGCCAAACGCCTGCGCAGCCAGTCCCTTGCCGACCGCAGCCCGGCAAACACTCTGGTCACCCCCTTGCGCTGGTCAAATACCATTCGATTGTTGGCCGACCCCCCCGACAAAGCCTACGGTCAGCGCACCACCCCTTGGATGTTCGATGACATCGCCACCCTGCTGTCTTCGGCGCAAACCGACGTGCGCCTGATCACACCCTACTTCGTGCCCGGCCCTCAGGGCCTGCGCCTGCTGACCGATCTGGCCGCGCGTGGCGTTCACGTCTCGCTGTTGACCAATGCCTTGTCCGCCACCGATATCGTTCTGGCCCATGGCGCCTATCGGCACTACCGCAAACCCCTGCTGGACGCGGGCATTACCTTGCACGAATTCGCGCCCGCGCCGGGGCCAAACGGCACGCGCGATATGCTGCATTCCAAGGTGTTTATCATCGACGGCAAACGCGCGGTCATCGGGTCACTGAACTTTGATCTGCGCTCGGCGTTTTTCAACACCGAGCTTGGCATCTTGTTTGACGACCCCGATCTTGTGGCCACGCTGCTGCGGATGGCGGATGACCTGAACGCCCCCTCGCAATCCTACCAAGTGTCGCTGCAAAACGGCAAACCCCTGTGGACCACACGCCGCCCCGGCCTGCCCGCCCAATTGCACCACGAACCCGAAGCACCGCTGCGCCTGCGCGCCATATCCTGGGTCGTAGGCCACCTGCCGATTCAACGGTTCCTATAGAACCCCGCCACCCCACGCTTGCGCGAAATCAATTCGACATATCCCCACCTGTGGCATTGTGCCGCCAGAAAGGAAGGTCCATGCCCGCGCCCGTCGTGTTTCGCACCGATGCCATCACCAAGACCTACACCACAGGGTCGGTGCAGGTGCATGCCCTGCGCGGCATTAATCTGGAACTCTATGAAGGCGAAATGGTCGTGCTGCTGGGGGCCTCGGGTTCCGGAAAATCAACCCTGCTGAACATCCTTGGCGCGCTTGATACCCCAACCTCGGGCCGGGTGTTCTTTCGCGATACTGAACTTACACAGCTATCCGATGCCGCGCTAACCGCGTTTCGCCGCAACCATGTCGGCTTTGTTTTCCAGTTTTACAATCTGGTGCCCAGCCTGACCGCGCGGGAAAACGTGGCCCTCGTCACCGAGATCGCCGCCCACCCGATGCGCCCCGAAGAGGCGCTCGATCGCGTCGGCCTCAGTGCCCGGCTTGATCACTTTCCCGCCCAACTTTCGGGGGGCGAACAGCAACGCGTCGCCATCGCCCGCGCCATCGCCAAACGCCCCGACGTGTTGCTGTGTGATGAACCCACCGGCGCTTTGGACAGCCAGACCGGCATCACGGTGTTGCAGGCGCTGGTGGATATCAACCGCGATCTTGGCACGGTGACGGCACTGATCACCCATAACGCCGCCATCCAGAAAATCGCCCATCGGGTGATGTTCGTGGCCGATGGTCAGATCACCCGCATCGTCACCAATGAAACACGCGCAGATCCGGGCGATATCTCATGGTGATCCGCGCGCTTGACCGCAAACTGCTGCGTGATCTGCGCCGGATCTGGGCGCAAAGCCTGGCAATCGCACTGGTTTTGGGCTGTGGCGTGATGGTTCTGGTGCTGGCGCATTCCTCGGAACGCGCCCTGACCCAAACGCGTGATGCCTACTACGAACGCAACCGTTTTGCTGATGTCTTTGCTTCTGCCACCCGCGCACCACAGTCCCTGACGGCTGAAATCGCCAAGATCGAAGGCGTCGCATCGGTCGAAAGCCGCATCTCCTTTCCGGTCGTGCTTGATCTGCCAGGCATGGCCGAACCCGCAATGGCCCGCGTGCTGTCGCTGCCCGCCGCTGGCGATCCGGTGCTGAACATCCCCCTGTTGCGCTCTGGCCGGATGCCCGATCCCCTGCGCCGCGACGAGGTGGTGCTGTCTGAAAACTTCGCCGCCGCCAACGCCCTGCGCCCCGGCGATCCGCTGCGCGCCATTCTCAACGGCACCTTGCAAGACCTGACCGTTACCGGAACCGTTCTGTCGCCTGAATTTATCTATCTCATCGGCCCCGGCACCATGATGCCCGATGATCGCCGCTATGGCCTGATCTGGATGGGTCAAGATGCAGCCGCAGCGGCGCAGGATCTGGTGGGGGCGTTCAACGAGGTGTCGCTGCAATTGACCCGCAACGCCTCGCCATCGGCCGCAATTGCCGCCCTCGACCGCCTGCTTGCCCCCTACGGCGGCACCGGCGCTTATGGGCGCGACCGGCAAACCTCGCACTCTTTCCTGCAAAGCGAGCTTGACCAGCTGGCGGCGATGGCCGTCATCTTGCCGCCAATTTTTCTGATCGTATCGGCCTTTCTGGTCAACATGGTGCTGGCCCGGCTGATCGCTTTGGAGCGCCCGCAGATTGGCCTGCTAAAGGCCATCGGCTATACCAACCGCGAAATCACCGCGCATTACCTGAAGATGAGCATCGGTATCGGCATTGGCGGCGTATTGGCAGGCTGGGGCTCGGGCATCTGGTTTGGCGGCAAGATCACCGCCCTCTATGCCGACTTCTACCGCTTCCCCTTCCTGATCTATACCCCCGGCGTGCAGGCTTTCGCCCTGTCCGGTGCGCTTGGCATTGCCACTGTTCTGGCCGGGGCCGCGCGGTCGGCCATGGCCAGCGCCCGCCTCAGCCCTGCAATTGCGATGTCGCCCCCCGCCGCCCCGATGTTCCGGCGCGGCTGGGTCGATGCTGCGGGCCGCACCCTGCACTTGCGTCAAACCACCATGATGATCCTGCGCTCACTGACCCGCTGGCCCGGTCGTGCGGCCGTCACCATGTTCGGCGTCGCGGCCTCGGTGTCGGTGCTGATCGCTGCGTTCTTCACTTTCGATGCGATGAATCAGATGGTGGACGAGGTGTTTTACCAAACCAACCGCCAACACCTGACCTTGCAACTTAACAGCAACCGCCCGCTTGCCGCTGTGCAATCTGCCCTGGCACTGCCCGGCGTGCTTGCGGCCGAAGGCGCCTATGGCCTGCCCGTCCGCCTGTCGCACGGTGCCAAATCCCAACTGGTCGGGATGGAGGCGCTTGCCCCCGGTGCCACCCTGATGCGCCTGATCGACACCCAAGGCCGCGCGCTTGCCCCCGCTCCCCAAGGTCTTACCCTGCCCGAAGGCCTTGCCGAAACCCTTGGCGTCATCCCCGGCCAGCGCGTCACCGTCGAATTTCTGGTGCCGCCGCGCGAGACCCACGACATCACCGTCACCGCCCTTGTCCGCCAAAGCCTTGGCCAAACCGCCTATATGGCCGAACCCGCGCTGTTTGCCCTGCTGCGCCAAAGCCCGCAGATCAACCGCGTGAACCTGCTGGTGGATGACGCCGCCCTGCCCGCGCTTTACGCTGCCGTCAAGCACGCCCCCGCCATCAGCGGCGCCATGCTCTGGACCGATGTCCGCCGCCAATTCGATGACACCATGCAGGAAAACCTGATGCGCACGGTGCTGATCTATTCCGTCCTTGGCGTCTTGATCACCGTCGGCGTGGTCTACAACGCCGCCCGCATTCAGCTTTCCGAACGCTCGCACGAACTGGCAAGCCTGCGGGTGCTTGGCTTCACCCGGGCCGAGGTCGGCTACGTTCTGGTGGGCGAGCTGATGCTGCTGACGCTCGCCGCCATCCCCTTGGGCTGTGTGGCGGGCTATGGCTTTGCCGCCCTTGTCACCTCGGGCTTTTCCACCGACATGATCCGCATCCCGCTGGTCGTCACCCGGCAAACCTATGGCTTGGCCTCCGCCATTGTCCTTGGCGCGGCGCTGGCCTCGGCCTTGGTGGTACGGCGCAGGCTGGACCGGGTTGATATCGTCACGGCGCTGAAACGAAGGGAATGAACCCATGACCCCCCGTCAAATCCTTGGTGCCATCACCAGCCTCGCTGTCGCCGCTGCCCTTGGCGCATGGGCGTTCTGGCCCACCGCCGTGCTGGTCGATCTGGTGCCCGTGCTGCGCGCGCCGATGCAGGTGACGGTTGCTGCCGAAGGCGTCACCCGCATTCGCAACCCCTACGAGGTGATGTCCCCCGTCACCGGCATGCTTACCCGCTCACCGGTACAAATCGGCGATGCCGTCACCCGCGATGAAACCGTGGTTGCCGTGATCCAACCCGCCGAACCCGCCATTCTCGACGCCCGTGCGCGTCTGCAAGCCCAAGCCGCCGTAACCGAGGCCGAAGCAGGCCT
>JBAVTI010000184.1:0-11087 GCA_049696055.1 Paracoccaceae bacterium
ATCCAATGGATCGCCCGGCCAAGCGTCGGCATGATCGGTTTCTTCGCCTTGGCGGCCGCCTTCCTGACCTTCGGGAAACAGCGCATCGCCAGCACGAGAGACATCCGCCTCCTCAGCCACGACCCGCAACGCCGGGGTCAGGATCAGCTTTTCGCCACCCTCGACAGCGACGTTGTGCCGTGCTCCGGGGCGAAAATCCTCTGAGACCAGCCGCCGGATCGAGGACAAAACATCTTCAATTTCAACAGAACTCATCGGTTCAGACATCCCAGTCCCGCCATCCCATGCCGCAATCCAGCGTAATCGTCATTCATATGGAAACAGTAAACGCTCACGCCTCGGCTTACAAGGAAAGGACGAAGGTCCGGTTAACGAACTGTGATCACGTGGCGCAACGGTCGCGTTAGTTGCCGCCACCAATCGATTGCAACACCCGGTCCAGCGCCTTGCCTTGGCTGCTGGTCGCGGGGGCGCTTTTGACAGCATTGTAATAGGCACTGACATCGTAAGTCGGAATGCCAAGCTGCAAATGATCCACGGTCAACAGGCCCATGGCTTGCAGCAACTGATAGACGCCAAAATATCGGGTGGCTTCCGCTGACAGCCGTGCGGCCTGCGCATCAAGCAACTCTTGTTCCGCATTCAGCACGTCAAGCGTGGTACGCGCGCCCAGCTTGGCCTCTTCGCGCAGGCCGTCATAGGCAGTGCGGGCAGCACTGATTTGCAGTTCGGTGGCACGGATGCTGACGTCCGACACTTCAAGATTAGACCAGGCATTGCCGACGCTTTGTTCAACAGTAACGGCCGTTTGATGCAGACCCGCCCGGGCCGCTTCACGCGAGGCCAGCGCGCGGCGATAAAGCGCCGACAATTTGCCGCCGGCATAAATCGTCTGGTTCAGGGTCAGCGACAGGCTTTCGCTTTCCACGCCCCCCGGTGCCAGCCCCACAATGGCGCGCGCGCCCAATGTAGGCTTCATCGCGGCTTCGGCACGGCCAACGTTTACATCGGCTGCGGCGACCTGATGCTGCGTCTGTTTCAGCACCGGATGGGTGCGCAGTGCCACTGCGATGGCCTCTTTCAGCGATCGCGCGGTTTTCGGCGCGGCGGGCGGACCGGCAAGCTTGCCCGGATAAGCCCCGGTGGCGGCTTTATACGCTTCACGCGCGACTGTGAATTCGCCCTCGGCGGCGGCAAGGTTTGCGCGCGATGACGCCAACCGCGATTCCGCAATTGCCACGTCGGTACGCGTGATCTCGCCCACATCAAAACGATCCTTGGCCGCCCGCAATTCCTGAGTGATCAGCCGCACGTTGCTTTGGCGCAACGCCACGATGTCTTGGGTCAGCCGCACGTTCACATAGGCCTGCACGGCGCTTAGCAGCACGCGCTGTTCCAAATCAACCAATGCCTCGCGGGTGGCCAGCACGGTTTCCTTGGCGTTTTCGATTGCAAGACGGTTACGACCGAAATCCAAAAGCGTCAGATCCCAGGACAATTGCGCCTGCGTATCAAGCGATTCATCTCTGGATTCGACGGAAACAAAACCTGTCCCGGTAAAAACCTGATTGGTGTTCTCGATATCCCGATAGGTCGATTGCAGCGTGAAATTCACCACCGGGCGCAGATCGGCCACAGCGGTTGCAACATCCTCGTCGGCCGCGCGCAACAGAGCGCGGTTTTGATCCAGAAGGTGAGAGTTTTTGTAAGCAGCAATCAGCGCATCTGCCAGCGTTTCGGCGTTTGCCATGGGCCCTGCGGCCAAGGCAACCACCGTCACGGCTGCCGTCAGGATCGATCTCATAACGCGCATCGTTTTCACCCGTATTCTTGCAACACCCGCCCCAAAAGGGATCAGAGCATGAAACCTCGTTTCGCAGCAAACCCCGACAGCACAGGTGCCGAGGCGTTAAAGGCAAAGCGCCAGGTTACGACGCCGTCGATCTTGTAGCCGACCCGCGCGACGCCCAATGCGCCTTCCATAAAGACGCAGCCGATCCGGCCGCCCTCTTTCAGTTGTGCCAGCAGTATCTCGGGCACCGCTTCGACGGCACCTTGCAGCGTAATCACATCGTAGGGACCATGCTTTGCCGCCCCCCCCGCCAGCGGGCCGACGATCACGGCGGCATTATCCACCCCTTCGGCCGACAATGTGCGCTGCGCGTCTGCGGCCAATGTCTCGTCTTCTTCCACCGCAACAACAGCCTCGGCCAGTCGCGCGATAACGGCGGTTGAATAGCCAAGGCCGCAGCCCAGATCCAACACCGTTTCGGTCGGTTGAATATCCAGCGCGTCCAACAGCTTGGCAAAAGTGCGCGCTTCCAGCACCACCCGGCCCTGCCCGATCGGCACGTTGCCACCCATATAAGCAGCCTCGCGTTTGTCGCGCGGCACATACACCTCACGCGGGACGCTAAGCATCGCTTCGATGATCGGAAACTTGGTCACATCCGATGGGCGTACTTGCGTATCAACCATCATCGTGCGGCGGGCAGAGAATTCTGTCATGGCTAAACTCATCGGTCTAGTTTCAGTCTTCATTGTGATGCCACAGAACGCAGGAAGGGGCAACACGCCAAAGCGAAAGAACATATGCAGGAAATGCGATTTATTGCCGCGCGAAGACCGATTTCCCCCGCCATGCAATCTGGCACCCCTTCATCCGAGTTCATCCGCCGCGTTCATCCGCGCGCGCGTCCCCCCACCCAGTTCATTGCCCGTTCGCCCAAGGTCTTGAATTTAGCCGAAGCAAGGTCAAGCTTGGCCTCCCAATCAGGGTTAGGTGTCTGTCCTTCGGTCACAGTGAAAAACACCTGCAAAAGACAGGCGATTGCAAAGGGTTCGATCAAGGCGGCCTTCACAGCCCATGCAAACAGCAGGGCAAATACCACGCCGCCCGCCGACCACGATCCGGGGATCAAGTAAACCACCAAAGCTGCCGGGGCGAGCATCACCAGAAACACGATAAACGACAGGCCATAGACAATTGCTGTCAACCAAGCCGCGTTGATCAGCATCGGGCGGGCGTTTTGGGCATAAAGAACCAAGGCTTCACGCGCAGAGGCCCATTGGTTTTCCGCCTTGGTGCGCAGTGCATGTGCCAAGATCACCTCGTCCACCAATCCCACCGCAAGCCTGAGGTAGGCTCGCACGATCCCCATAATCCGGTCCAATCCCGGAATAGGCAGGATCGACAACAAACCCTGCACCAGCCCGGTAATCGCCCCGACCACGCCTTTGATCAACTGATCCAATGCAAACAGCGCCGACGCCTGCCCAAATCGGTCGGTCACGATGCCCCGCGCAAAGTCAATCTGCGCCCGCCCGCCGGGGATATCGCGGCCCTGCATCAGTTCGACCATCACCGCGATATGCCCGGCTTTGACGACATAGAGGATATAATCGCGCAAAAAGAACAATACCCCCGCCGTCAAGCCAAACCCCATCACCCCGCCCCAAAACGTGGCATTGGCATGGAACTCTTCGCTGCCAAAGGCGCCGATACCATAGCCCACTCCGGCCCCGGTTCCGGTGGCAACGATGAACGCGGCCGAAATTCCGAAATACACAATCACCCGAAACAAAACGAATGGAGCGGTGCGCTGCATGATGCCCAGCGCCTGCCCTATACTGAAATTCCACATCTGTTATTCTCCGGCTTTGCCAAAAAGAAATCGATTCAATCTGGCCACAGCCTGTGCAGTCTTTCGCTTTATGGCAAGAGGCCGTTCGCGCAGGGCCACCACTTTGCCCTAGATGACTTCGCGCCCAAATCATGCCAGAACGGAATCAAACCTGCCCCCCTTGGCAACCTGCAACGGACAAACCCACCATGGCACTCAGCTTTCGACAAACCGAAATCCTTGGCCTTGCCCGTGCCGAAGGCCGCGTCGTCGTCGAAGACCTTGCCGAGCGTTTTGCAGTTACCCTTCAAACCATCCGCCGCGATTTGACCGAACTTTCCGACGCGGGTCATCTTGACCGCGTGCATGGTGGGGCGGTGATGCGGATGGGGGTTTCCAACATCGGTTATGAAGAACGCCGCGGCATGAACGATGCCGCCAAAGCCGCCATCGGCCGGGCTTGCGCGCAGGCGATCCCCAATAATTGCTCGATGATCCTTAATATCGGCACCACGACCGAAGCCGTCGCCCGCGAGCTTTTGACCCACCGCCAGATTACGGTGGTGACCAATAATATGAATGTGGCAAATATTCTGGTTGCCAACGAAAGCTGCGAGATCATGGTTGCGGGGGGCGGTTTGCGCCGGACCGATGGTGGTTTGGTGGGCGACCTTACCACCGAATTCATCGAACAGTTCAAGGTCGATTACGCAATCATTGGCACCTCGGCGCTGGACCGCGATGGCGATATCCTCGACTTTGATTTGGCCGAAGTGCGGGTATCAAAGGCCATTATCCGACAATCCCGCCGCGTCTTTCTCGTCACCGACGCTTCGAAGCTGGATCGCAGCGCCCCTGCCCGGTTGGCATCGCTGTCCGAGGTGGATTCAATTTTTACCGACAAACCGCTGCCCGAAGACCTGATGCGTAAATGTGAAAGCTGGGGCACCGAAGTTCATATTGCCCCGCCCGCCCGCAGCAGCACCTGAAACACAAGCCTGGCTTTGCCAAAGCGGGCACTGCACTGTTCATGCCAGCGTCTCTGCCCGCTTAATCGACTATCTGACTTGCGGAAACGGAACTGTCTAAAGTTGCGTTCTGCACTCCATTTGCCTGACCGGTAGTCTGATCTGATGCAATGGTGCGATGATACAGAGTGATTTCTTGGGTGACCGTCCTTTCGGGGCCGCAACCATGTGATGTTGCAACCAGATCGCAAGACTTTTTCATATTGGTGTCAGGCCAAAGTTGTCTCGCCAACACCGGCCTCTAGGTAAATTTTCAGCCATGGTGTGTACAACGCGGGCTCGGCGCGGACCTGATCGGTCAAATCAGTACGCCGTATCCATTTGGTCTCCATCACCTCAACGGGGTTCAGATTCAGGCCAAGATCTTGGGTTGCTTGCGCCACAAAGACATCAACAACCTCGTGTTCCGTCAGTCCGTGGCCTACATCAGCGCGGTATTCGATATTGCCAGCGGGACGCAGGGTAAGGCCATGGATGCCCAGCTCTTCACGCAGGCGACGGGTGGCGCAATCGGACGGTTCTTCCCCCCAGCGCGGATGGGTGCAGCAGGTGTTCGTCCACAGACCGGGCGTGTGGTATTTGCCCATGGCGCGGCGCTGCAACAACATGTTCGCACCGTCGATCACAAACACCGACACCGCCAGATGCCGCAAGCCAAGCTGATGCACCTGCAGCTTTTCAACCGGCGCAAGCGTGCCATTCACCCAGGCTGGAATCATTTCCGTCATACATATTCCGGTCGCACAAAGCCAAGCAGATGGGCCACATTCTTGACGCCGATTTTCAGATGCGCCAGAGGGCGTGCGCTTACCAGCTTTTTATTCATATAGGCTTCAAAGGTCAGCTTTTGTACATCAACGTCATGGCACAAACTGACAAAGCGTTCGCGGCGCTCATCGGATTTGTAATAAGCGTTCTGCATCGACCGCAGCACCTTGAACACCGTGCCATGCTCTTTCATGAACAGCTTGCGTGCGATCCGCAGATTGACCCCGCGGCCCGAGGCAAGCGTTGCCTGTGCTGCGGTGGCTGCCACCCGCCCTCCGACCATGGCATAATAAATCCCCTCTCCCGAAGAAGGGGCCACCACGCCCGCCGC
Source organism: Paracoccaceae bacterium (assembly GCA_049696055.1). Lineage (GTDB taxonomy): Bacteria > Pseudomonadota > Alphaproteobacteria > Rhodobacterales > Rhodobacteraceae > JBAVTI01. The sequence goes on from JBAVTI010000184.1 coordinate 5,751, forward strand.
ATCTCCTGCCAGCACCACATCGCGGCCATTGTCCCAACAATCCAGCGGACGCAGCGGAATAGGCGCGCCTTCGCGCCGGATCGTTTCGCACCCGGCAAGCCCAGCGGCGGCGCGCAGATCGGCGGTGGCCTGCTTTAGGTCTATCCCGTCGATCCCGGTGCCCATGCCGACACTGGCCTGATCACCGTGCGGAAACACCCACCCGTAGAAATCCGGGCTGATCTTGCCGTCGTAGATCACATCACAGCGGGTCGGATCATAAAGCGCATTGGCCACCGGCGCTTTGATGATCTCATGATAGGCAATGACATAGGGTGTCTTGTCGCCGCATGGCACCTCGGTTTTGGCCACGTTTGACCGCGCGCCATCGGCACCAATCACCAATTTTGTCTGCAACCGCATCTCGACCCCGCTGGACTTGTCGCGGTAAACAACATGGGTGCCGGTGCCATCCCGCTCCAGCCGAAGATAGGTGCCAGTCAGCCGCGTTGCCCCGTTCCCCACGGCGCGCTGGCGCAGGAATTCGTCAAAATGCTCGCGGTCCACCATGCCGACAAAGCCATTCTCAATCGGTATATCCACCCGGCGCTGGCTGGGCGAGATCATACGTGCGGTCAGAATCTGCGCCACGATCTGACTGGCGGGAATCGAGAAATCAGTGATAAGTCGCGGCGGAATCGCACCGCCACAAGGCTTGATCCGGCCTGCGCGATCCAGAAATGCCACATCGCAGCCCGCCATCGCCAGATCATTCGCAGCCGTCGCCCCCGAAGGGCCGCCGCCGATTACGATCACATCATAGGTCATGCTACTCTCCCGGAACCATGCTGCCCAAATCAGGTTGGCGGCGCGCGTCGATGATAAAGGCAGCCATCAGCGCGGCCGCGGTGAAAAGTCCTGCCTCAAGCGTGAACACAAGGCCAAAGGCGGTGGAGGTATCGGTAAGGTGCCGCGCCAGATCGACCGCCGCCGCACCAAACAGACCGCCCACCCCTGCGGCAATTGCTTGCGATGCTCCCCACAGGCCCATCCGGGTGCCCTCACGCTCTTGCCGCCCCTCGCCTGCCAAAGCCATCATCGAGCCGATGGCCGCGACCGCGAATATGCCGTTGAACAGGCCAAGCGCGATTGTTGCAGGCAGCAGCAGCACGGTGCCTGCAACGATCTGTCCCGCCAACGCGACGATCAACAGCGCCAAAGCCGAGCCTGCGCAGCCGACCATCACCCAAGCGCGCAGCGACCCTATCCGCAACCCCGTCGCCGCGATCCCCACAGTCAGCATGCCGATGAACACGCCGCCATTCTGTGCGCCCGAAAGCTGGGTTGATTGGCCGGGAGTAAAGCCAAAGGCCAGACCGGCGTAAGGCTCGAGGATCAGTTCTTGCATGAAATAGGCGACCATCGACAAAAAGATGAACAGAGTGAAATTCCGCGCGCGCCGCTCTTGCCAGATTTCGGACATTCCCTTGGCGAAGGACTGTGGCGCGGTTTGCGGCTGCGCAACACCACCATGCCGCCGCTCGATCCCCCAGATCGCAAGCCCGGTCAATCCCACCGCAATCACACCCACCCCGGCGACCAGCCCCAACAGCCGCGCCGGAGAATAGGGATCCAGAAGTTTGCCCACAACCGTTGCCGTCACCGCAATGCCAAAGATCATCATCAACCAGGTGATCGTCGCCGCCGCCGCCCGACGGCGCGGATGCGTGGCGGTGGCCAACAGTGCCAGCAAAGAGGTGCCAGACGCCCCAACACCCACGCCAATCAGCGCATAGGCGGCAATCGACACTGCCAAACCTTGCCAATAAGCGCTGGCCATCACCACTAAGCCCAGTGCCGCCAGAAAGCCACCCAGCGCCAGTGCCATCATGCCCAGCACGATGAATTTGGTGCGGTTGCCGCCGCTGTCTGACCGAAAGCCCCAGTTGGGCCGGGTGATCTGAATGGCGTAATGCAGCCCTACCAACAGCCCCGGCAACACCGCCGGCAGCGCCAGTTCGACCACCATCAACCGGTTCAGCGTCGAGGTGGTCAGCACCACAATCGCGCCCAGACACAGTTGCACCAACCCAAGGCGGACAATCGAAAGCCAGGAAAGATAGGTCATTGCGCAACCTCCAACGTGCGGATCGCGAAGGCGGTGATCATCATGCCGCTGACATACATCGCGATACCGGTGGCATTGTACCAAGGCGCGCGACCTTTCGGATCGGCCAGCAGCGTGGCCATGCAGCGGATCTGCCAAAGCAACAGCAGGCAGACAAAAATCGCGTGATAGGGCCTGCCCCAGACCAACAGCAGCGCAATCACCAATGTCTGCGCCAGCCCCATCACCGTGCAGGCCACACGCGCCGCCACCTCTGGGCCCAGCGTCACTGGCAGCGAGCGGACGCCATGTTGGCGGTCGCCCTCCAATGCCTTGAAATCATTCAGTGTCATGATGCCATGTGCGCCAAAGGCATAAAGCAGCGCCATGGTGATCACCGGAAAAGACGGCAGACCCTGCGACAGCACGGCAGCGCCGGTAAACCACGGCAGCCCTTCATAGCACAGCCCGACCAACCCGGGCCCCCACCAGCCCGACCGCTTCAGTCGCACCGGTTCGGCGGAATAGGCCCATGCCGCCAGCACGCCCACGACGGTTGCAGCAAAGCCCCACGGCCCCAGCAGCCAGCCCACCGCCAGCGACAGCACCGACATGGCAAGCGCAATCCACAGCCCCCAGCGCCCCGGAATCCGCCCTGACGGGATCGGGCGGTGCGGCTCGTTCACGGCATCTACATGGCGGTCACACCAATCGTTCGCGGCTTGTGACATACCGCAGACCACCGGCCCGGCAAGGATCACCCCCAGCACGACCATTGGCCAGGACGACCATGGCGAAACGCCCGCCGAGACAATGCCGCACAGATAGGCCCACATCGGTGGGAACCACGTGATTGGCTTGATCAGCTCCAACATTGCCTTGGGCTGCGGCCAGGCGGATGTATGTACATTTTCTGATACAGTCATGTGTCAACTAAACATTACAATGTCGAGTCGAGCAAGCCCAGATTTACGGCACAATTTCAAACATGCAAGCCAAGTCACCTGCGGCACAGCACGCGATTTCCCGAACCCGTACATCTGGCCAGACCAGTGTCGCGAACAGTCGCTCAAATACAGCGGCGTGCCAATGGCAACTTGGGCTTTGCGCCACACCGACGGCCAAGGGGTTCTGGACAATCGACACGGTCAATGGTCGGTAACCCACAATGCGGAATACGCCAGACCCGGCAAAGGTCCAGGCATGCTTGGCGACAGCCTTGGCCAAAAGCCGCGCGCCCAGCGGTTTTGGCAGGGCACGGATCACCGCCCTTGCCACTGCAGGAATCCGGTTGGCAAGGATATACTCGGCCGTTGCCAGCCCCGCGGCCCGCATAAGATCGGGCGCAAGATCGGGCAAAACCTGCACAATGGCACGGTGCAGGCGGATCACCTGATCCTCGGGCAGCATCCCAGCGTCCGGCGGCGGCAAGGGCACTGCTGCCGCTTCAAACAGCAAATGTCGACGGGCCTCGCCCATCGCGCGGTCCAGAACAGGCACCAATTGCAAAATCGCATTCGGCCCGATGCGCGCCGTGCCCGACAAACTGCCGCCGTCCATTACTCTGCCGGATCAGACAATTGCGCCCTGCCACCACCGCAGGCCATAGGAGCGCCCTCTGGCATCTTGAACGCCGCAGTGCGCTCGGCGGCGCGCTCTTTGCCCTGAGCGCGGACAGCAAGCTGGCGCTCGCGGGCGCGGGCGGCCTTGTCTGCGGTGGCGTCCCAGTCTTCCATCTGCGCCTCGGCAATGGTGCGGGTTTCATCAAAGTGGAAATTCACCTTGCCCTTGGTCTGTGGCCCCCAATAGCCCGCCTTGCCCAGATCGTAGAACGTTCGACCCACTCCGGCCTTCAGAAACGCCTTCAGGCAGCCCAGCAGATAGCGACGCCGAAACCCGGTGCCGCGCCACGGGTAATGAAACAGCGCCTTGCGCATGTAAAAGCGGCGGTAATTCTTCATCACCCCGTCCAGCAATTCGCCCCGCGTCATCGCTGCGGGCTTCATGATGGGTGTCACGAAGTTGTATTTCGAAAAGTCGAACACCTCGACCTGATCGCGCAGCTCCTGAAACAGCGGCGTGAACGGCCAGGGCGTGTACATCGCCCAGTTGGCCAGATCAGGCTGCCAATCCCAAGCCATCTGAAAGGTTTCCTCCAGGGTCTGCGGGGTTTCGTTGTCCAGCCCGACGATGAACTGCGCTTCGACAAAGATATCGGCGTCGCGCAGCAGTTTGATCGCTTCTTTGTTCTGTGCGACGGTGGTTTCCTTGTTGAACTGGTCCAATTTCAGTTGCGCCGCAGCCTCTGTGCCCAGCGAGACATGCACCAAACCTGCCTCGCGAAAGAACGACAGTAACTCGCGGTCGCGGTATATATCGGTGACACGGGTGTTGATGCCCCATTTCACCCGCTTGTTCAGGCCTCGGTCGATCAGTTCTTGACAAAACTCGATGAATTTCCGGCGGTTGATCGTGGGCTCCTCATCCGCAAGAATGAAAAAGCCGACCTGATGATCGTTGACCAAACGCTCGATTTCATCCGCTACCTTCTTGGGATCGCGCACCCGGTAATCACGCCAGAATTTCCACTGGCTGCAGAACGAACAGGTGAATGGGCACCCCCGGGCCATGTTCGGGATGGCCACCCGCACGCCCAAGGGCGTGTAGAGGTATTTCGACCAGTCAAGGATGGTCCAATCGGGGTCAATGCCATCCAAATTCTTCACGGTCGCCGCCGCTTGCGTTGCGACAAAGGCGTCGCCCTCCTTGTAAGCCAGCCCTTTGATCCTGGCCTTGTCGGCTGGCCAACGGCCAGCGCGCAGCGTTTGCATCAAGGCGGTCATGATCTCTTCACCTTCACCGCGCACAATCACATCCACCCAAGGTGCTTCAGACAGCACCTGACGATACATGAAGGTGGCGTGAATACCGCCCAGCACCCGCAAGGCGCGAGGAACCACTTCGGAGGCAAGCTTCAGAACCGCTTCGGCCTCGTAAATTGCGGGCGTAATCGCGGTTGTGCCGACGACATCAGGCGCAAGGTCGATCATCCGCTGCCGCAAATCGTCTTTTGAGATGTTCAGCGTCATCGCGTCGATGAAGTGGATGTCGTCAAAGCCTGCGGCCTTCAACGACCCTGCAAGGTAGGCCACCCACGCCGGAGGCCACGTGCCCGCTATCTCGGCCCCGCCGGAATGATAATTGGGATGAATGAATAGAATCCGCATGGCACCCTCCGATTTTGTCGTAGG
>JBAVTI010000185.1:0-8117 GCA_049696055.1 Paracoccaceae bacterium
GGTGGCGAAAACTGATATCTGCCGCAAGAGAACAAAGGCCCCGCCGGAATGCGGGGCCTTTTTTCGGTTACGCCAACAAGTGGCGCGCGCGTGATCCCCATTCGATGGCCGCCGCGTGCAGCCGATCGACGTTCAGCTGATCGCGAATTTCCTCTAGCATCCGCAGTTCTACTTGCCGCAGTTTGCCGTCGGTCGCCGCCACATCGCAGGCCAGCGCATAGGCGGTTTCATACAGCTTTTCGGGCAGCGCATCGCGGATCAGGCCAAACAATGCATCCAGCCCGTCTTCTTCCTCGAACAGATCAAACACCGTCTGCGCGATGCGTTTGAAACGGTCGGGGTCGTATTCGGCAAAGATCGGCAAATGGTTGACGATGCGCTGAATGGCCACCAGTTCGGTGGTGCGGATGTGTTCATCAGAGGCAGACACCGCGATCATGATGGCGACAAGCGCATCCTGCGGCGAAAGCGAGGCGGGGATATCGGGCACTGGGCATCCTTTGCACTAGGGTTGCGGCAGAGAATATTGACGAGACGGGCGGTCGGCAATAGGAGACGGGGGTTGTGTGCGCATAGGGCGCCCCCATCAAGATGAGGATGCGCCGATGTCGGCCCTGCGTAATGCTGCGATGAATTCGAAAGCCTGGCCCTTTGAAGAGGCCCGCCGCATCCTGAAACGCTATGAAAAGAAGGCCCCCGAGAAGGGGCATGTGCTGTTCGAGACCGGCTATGGGCCGTCGGGTCTGCCGCATATCGGCACCTTTGGCGAAGTGGCGCGCACCACGATGATCCGCCGCGCGTTTGAAATTATTTCCGACATTCCGACCCGGTTGATCTGTTTTTCCGACGATCTGGACGGGATGCGCAAGATACCCGAGAACGTGCCGAACCAGGAAATGCTGGCGCTGCACAAGCAAAAGCCGCTGACATCAGTGCCCGATCCGTTCGGCGAGTTTGCCAGCTTTGGCGACCATAACAACGCCATGCTGCGGCGTTTTCTGGATACGTTCGGCTTTGAATACGAATTTATCAGCGCCACCGAGTTCTACAAATCGGGGCAGTTCGATGCCACCTTGCGGCTTGCCTGCGAGCGGTATGACGACATCATGGCGGTCATGCTGGCAAGCCTGCGCGAGGAACGCCAGCAGACCTATTCGTGCTTTTTGCCGATCTCGCCGATTTCGGGCCGTGTGCTTTATGTGCCGCTAAAGGAAGTGAACGCCAAGGATGGCACCATTACCTTTGAGGGTGAAGATGGCCGCGATTGCACGCTGCCGGTCACCGGCGGTAATGTTAAATTGCAATGGAAGCCCGATTTTGGCGCGCGCTGGGCGGCGCTGGATGTCGATTTTGAGATGTATGGCAAAGACCATTCCACCAATACTCCGATCTATGATGGGATTTGCGAGATCTTGGGCGGGCGTAAACCCGAGCATTTCACCTATGAGCTGTTCTTGGATGAGACCGGGCAGAAGATCTCTAAATCCAAGGGCAATGGTCTGACCATCGACGAATGGCTGACCTATGCGGCGTCGGAAAGCCTGTCGTATTTCATGTATCAAAAGCCGAAAACCGCCAAGCGGATGTATTTCGATGTGATCCCCAAGGCGGTCGATGAATACCATCAACAGCTGCGCGCCTACCCGACGCAAGACATTGATGCGCAGCTGAACAACCCGGTTTGGCACATTCATCACGGTGCGCCGCCGGCGTCTAAAATGGTGGTGCCGTTTGCGATGCTGCTTAATCTGGCGAGCGTTTCGGCGGCCACCAGCAAGGATGGGCTTTGGGGCTTTATCAAGCGCTATGCGCCCGAAGCCACCCCCGAAGGCAACCCCGATCTGGATGCGGCGGCGGAATTTGCCGTGCGCTATTTCCGCGATTTCGTGGCACCCAAGCGGGTGTTCCGTGCCGCCAGTGATCTGGAACGTGCCGCGATGCTGGATCTGCGCGGCAAGTTGGCGGTTTGGCAGGGCGGTCTGGACGATGACGCGCTGCAAACCATGGTGTTTGCGGTTGGCAAGGATCATGGGTTCGAGCCGCTGCGCGATTGGTTCAAGGCGCTTTACGAGGTGTTGCTGGGTGCATCGGATGGCCCGCGGTTTGGCGGATTCATTGCGCTTTACGGGGTGCAAGAGACAATTGCGCTGATCGACAAGGGGCTTTCGGGCGCATTTGTCAGCTAAGGCTTGACCCGGCCTTTGGTTGACCTACCCTTTGTCTGGGGACGTTGACGGGAGGTCGGGTTATGCGACTACGTGTTTACGCGATGCTGCTGGCGGTGACGATGGGCAGCGCAAGTTTTGCCCAAGAGGCGCGCAATTCTGGGATCGAGGCGGTGATCAATGGCCAGATCGCGGCGTTTCAGGCCGATGATTTCGCCAGCGCCTTTGCCTTTGCCTCGCCCAATATCCAAGGCATTTTCGGCACGGCGGACAACTTTGGTGCCATGGTGAAGAACGGCTATCCAATGGTCTGGCGCCCCAGTGCGGTGAAAATGCTGGGTCTGCGCGAGGCGCAGGGTGGGCTTTGGCAGCGGGTGCTGGTGACCGATCAGGCGGGGCACAGCCATATGCTTGATTACCAAATGATCGAAACGCCGGGGGGCTGGCAGATCAATGCGGTGCAATTGCTGCCGCAGGCCGACGTTGGTGCCTGAGCTTAGGCAGAAACGCGCGGGGTGCCACTGTTGCGCGGGCGGCATGGGCGGCGCGCGGTGGGTGCAGGCGGCCTTAAGACCTGATTGCTAATCCTTTCGCTTCACGGGTGGGGTCATTCCCCGATGGCGCAAGCGAAGCGAGGGTTATTCAATGAACAAGGCGATTACCGATGGTCTGGTGCTGATGCCACCGCCGTTTTCGGCAGGGCTTAACCAATGGTCGCGCGAGGATGGCACGCCGGGATCGGCAACCTATGCGGGCCAACCGAACGCGGCGCTGGTGCCCTCGGATCAGGATTTCGGCGGTTGTCTGGAGTTGCAAAAGCTGGACGTGACACAAAAGCTGCGCTCGATGGCGGAAATTCCGATCGAGCCGGGGCTTTATCTGCGGGTGACGGCACGGGTAAAGGCGGTGGCGGGCAATTTGCCAAGCGTGCGGATTGCCGCGTGGGCCGGGCGTATCAACGGCACCAACGTGGCGGTGCCATCCTTTGGGCCTGCGACCACGCTTTCCAGCTATGGCGACGTGGTGACGATTACCGCAATTATCGGGTCGGGCAATCGGCAGGGCGTCGATATGGTCTGGGGCACGGAACCGGTGTTTGGCCATTTCGGGCTGGATCTGACCGGGGCCAATGGCGGCGTCGTGCGGATTGATGACATCGTGATCGAAGACGTGTCTGATGTGTTTTTCAGCAAGACCATTGGCACAGTCGATGTCCGCGATTTTGGCGCGATCGGTAATGGCGTGGCCGACGATTCCGCGGCCTTTAACGCGGCAGATGCGGCGGCGAACGGACGCACGGTGGTGGTGTCGGATGGCACCTATAAGCTGAATTCCAACATTACCTTCGAATCCGCGGTGCGGTTTGAGGGCACGGTGACAATGCCGGCAGGCATTCGTTTGTCGTGCACCCGCAACTACAACCTTGATACCTATACGGCGGCGTTCGGCACCGAGTTAGAGGGCTTTCGCCGTGGTTTGCAGGCGCTGTTTTACTTCAGCGACCATGTGACCTTTGATCTGAGCGGCCGCCGGGTGGATCTGACCGGGCCGATTGACGTGGCCGATGTGGTGGGCCTGACCAGTTTTGGCAACCGCCGGGTGCTGGCCAATGGTCAGCTGAATGCTCTGGCCAGCGCCGAATGGGCCACCACCACGGTCACCTCGGTTGCCACCTACACCGCCTCTGATTTCAGCCGCCTGACCGATGTGGCCAACGTCGCCAACGTGCCGGTTGGCGCGCGGGTGATCGGCACCGGCGTTGGCCGCGAGGTTTATGTCAAATCGAAAAACGTAGCGGCGGGCACGGTGACGCTAAGCAACCCGCTGTGGGGTGCGGCGGGCACCCGGACCTTCACCTTCTCGCGCTATCAGTACATGCTGGATTTCAGTGGCTTTGCGTCGCTGAACAAGTTCGAGATCATCGACATGGAAATCGTCGGTAACGAATTTGCCTCGGGCATCATGCTGCCTTTGGCGGGCATCACGTTCCGGGTCGCAGATTCGGTGTTTAACAAACCCAAAGATCGCGGCATCACCTCGATCGGCACCGGCTGTCAGGGCATGTTCGTCGATCAGTGTCAGTTCCTGTCGTCGGAACAAGACGTTGTGGCCCAAAGCCGCACGTCGGTGGCGATCAACACCAATGCCAATGACACCAAACTGCGCGACAACCGGGTGGTGAAGTTTGGCACGTTTGCGGTGATCGGCGGCATTTCCAACATCATCATGGGCAACCATTTCTTTCAGGGCGATGGCGAAACCAATGGCATCCGGCAGGCGGGCATCGTGTTTTGCCAGACCAATTGCGCCACCCTGATGTCGGGCAACTACATCGACAACTGCTTTATCGAATGGGCCAACGATCACGATCCGGCCCCCGGTTTTCTGACCGAATTTTCGTTCGGCGGCCTGACGATTGCCAATAACATCTTCATCTGTTCAGGGGTGGCACCGTCGTTCACATGGTTTGTGGTCAAGCCGCGCGGGCCGGGGCATTTCATCAACGGGCTGAACTTTTCGGGCAATACCTTCCGCACGGTGAATGCCGCGATTGACCGGGTCGAACGGATTGATACCACGCAGGCGACGATGGATTTCTCGCGGTTCCGCAATATTGAATTTGGCGGCAACACGTTCAATGGCATCTCGCAGGCGACGCTGAACCCGGTAACCATCGAACATGTGCAAAATACGGCGGCCGATACCTGGATCGTCGACAGTGCCGATTATCTGCCGTTCGGCGCACGGGCGCGCAACGTAACCGGCGTGGTGGCGGAAGGCGCGATTACCACCGCAACCAACGTGCAACGCTTTGATATGCCATATGTTCAGCTAGAGCAGGGCGCGCAGAACGATCAGATCAACCTGCGCTGGCCTGTGGATGTAAAGGGGCGGATGCATGTGACGATGCGCTGCGATTCACCGGCATAAGCAGCGCACCATCGGCCAAGGGGGCGGTCTTCGGGCCGCCCTTTTTCTTATGGTTGCCGCACACGGGGCGATTGGCATCCGAAGGCGCGTCAAAACCAGACGTCAAAGCAGATCTTGCGGCGTCAACTGGAAGGCGCGGCCAAAGCCTGCGTTTAACAGCGCCGATTGCGGATGCAGGCGCACAAAGGCGAAATCCGCAAAATCAACGTAAAGTTTGGCCTTGGGGTGGTGCGTCAGCCAATGGGTGCGGACTTCCGCTTGGTCTGCGCCCGCGCGATCCAGAAATTCAGCCCGCACTTTGACCATCAACCGCGGATGGGTAAGCGGGTCGCCCTTTGGCCCCGGCTCGCCCACCATCAGGGCCGCCGCCGGGGTGGCGCGCAGGGCGGCGGTATGCGGGGCAAGCGCCGAAATCAAGGTAATCGGCACCCCAAAAGGGTCGCGTCCCAGCGCAATGCGGCTGATGCCGGGAAAGCCGGTGTCAGGATCAAGATAGGCCAGCGCCGCATGGGCAGCACTTAGCAGGCTTTGCGCCAAAGCGCGGGCCGCCTCATCGGCTGCGACAAAAAGCTCGGATCGGGGCGTTGTCATGTTTGGCGCCTGCGGTTGACAGCGCGGCGGGATTGGCGCTGTTTGTGCGTATCATAGAAGGTTTTCTTGTGATGCTTCAACGAAACGACCCGGCGCCGCCGAAATTTTTGTATGAATTCAAACCCAAGCTGATTTCCATCATCCGCGAAGGCTATCACCTGTCTGATTTTCGGGCAGATATCCTGGCCGGATTGACGGTAGCCATCGTTGCCTTGCCGCTGTCGATGGCAATTGCGATTGCCAGTGGGGTTGGCCCCGAGCGGGGGCTTTATACCACGGTGATCGGTGGTTTTCTGGTGTCGATGCTGGGCGGATCGCGGTTCCAGATCGGCGGCCCTGCCGGGGCATTCATCATTCTGGTCTCGGCTTGCGTCATGCAGATCGGGCTTCCAGGGTTGATCCTTGCCACCTTTTTGTCTGGGCTGATGCTGATCGCCTTGGCCCTGTTGCGTGCCGGCACCTATGTTCTGTTTATCCCCTATCCGGTTACCATTGGCTTTAGCGCCGGCATCGCGGTGATTATTTTTGCCAGCCAGATCAAAGACCTGTTCGGGATGACGCTGACGGCGACAGAGCCGGGCGAGATGATCGCCAAGATCGAAACCCTGTGGTCAGTGCGTGCAACGGTGTTACCCGCCGCTGTTGGGGTGACGCTTGGCACGCTGGCGCTGATCCTTGGGATCAAGCGGTTTGCCCCGACATGGCCGAACCTGTTGATCGCGGTTGCCGGGGCCGCAGCGGTGGTGGCAGCATTCGGGTTGCCGGTGGAAACCATCTTTAGCCGCTTTGGCACCTTGCCGCGCACCCTGCCGCTTCCCGCCTTGCCGGGGCTGTCGCTGCAGGCGGTTTGGGTGGCCTTGCCTTGGGCGTTCAGCTTTACCCTGCTTGGCGCGATTGAATCGTTGCTGGCGGCCTTGGTGGCCGACGGCATGTCAGGCCGCCGTCACCGCCCCAACGCCGAGCTTTTGGCGCAGGGTGTGGCCAACATGGGGGCGGCGATTTTTGGCGGCTTTTGCGTGACCGGCACCATTGCCCGCACTGCGACCAACGTGCGTTCAGGGTCGCGCGGGCCGGTGTCGGGCATGCTGCATGCGGTGTTTGTCGGCCTGTTCATGCTGATTGCAGCGCCGCTTGCCGGGTATATCCCCCTTGCAGCACTGGCCGCGATGCTGGCGGTGGTGGCGTGGAACATGATCGAGAAAGAGGCGGTCTGGCAATTGTTGCGGTCTTCGCGCGCCGATGCTGTGGTGCTGCTTGCCACGTTCTTGCTGGTGGTGTTTCGCGATCTGCCTTCTGGCATCGTGGTGGGCTTTGCGCTGGGCGGGTTGGTGTTCATTCAGCGCATGTCTGATACCGCTTCGTTCAGCCGCTTTGACGACGATGCGGATAATCCCTCGAACCCGGCCGATTGCGCGGTTTATCACCTGCACGGGCCGTATTTCTTTGGCGCCTCGGCCCGACTAAGCACGCTATTGGATAAGGTCACCGAACAGCCCCGCGCCTTTGTGATGGATTTTTCCGATGTGCCGTTCGTCGATAGCACTGGCGCGCGCTCGTTCGAGCTGTTGTCGCACAAGGTTGACCGCAAGGGGGGCAAGTTGTTCCTGACCGGCACCCGCCCCGACGTCAAACAATCGCTGATCCACGCGGGCGTCACCGAGCCGCACGTTCGCTATCTGCCCGATGTCGCCAGTGTCGAAGAGGCTTTGCGCAGCGCCGAGGCTTAAGGATCGAATCATTGAACCGCGCTGATTCGGTGTTTGCGGTAACATCGGCGCGTGAATTGCGCGGCTTCGTCGGCTTGGCATCACAGCTATACGCACCGCCGGTTTTCCCGTGCTGGTTGATCGTGCAGAATTCCAGACCCAACGCCTGCTAAATCACCGTTTTGTGAACCGCTAGTGGCTTGAAATTCATTGCCAAAATTTCGCCTCAATTCGGCTGATTTACAAATTTCTAACTTGCCCGGTCAATAAATTTACAGAAAAAGATAAATATTAAAAAGGGTTACGGGTTTTTTCACATTTGGTTTACAGTAGCGGCAGGGAAGAGTTGGCGCTGCGTGTTTACGAGGCCGGATCGTGCCCGCAAAGATGCGTCAATCAGATGGGGGAACAGACATGTCGGATAAGGGTCAGGCGCCGGGGGTTTACAAAGCTTCTGCCGATTTCATCGCCAATGCGCATATTGATGCCGCGACCTATGACACGATGTATCAGCATTCGGTTTCCGACCCCGACAGCTTCTGGCGTGGTCAGGGCAAGCGGCTCGACTGGATTTCCGACTATACCAAGGTCAAGAACACCAACTTCACCATGGGTGAGGTTTCGATCAAATGGTTCGAGGATGGCACGCTGAACGTGTCGTCGAACTGCATCGACCGCCATGTCGCCCAGCGCGGCAACCAGACCGCAATCATCTGGGAACCTG
>JBAVTI010000186.1:0-7544 GCA_049696055.1 Paracoccaceae bacterium
GGCAGGCTTTGGCTGTGGGGGCATTGCTTGGGGAAGGAATGCCAAATGACTGTGGAAACGATTGATGGGATCAGGGTTCTAAAGCTGAAAGATGCGCGCCTTAGTGCCACTTGGGAACGGGCGGGCGATACCCAAACGCTGGTGCATATCTGGCGCTTGCTGTCGGGCGGCCATGCTTTGCAAGCCGCTACGACCGCCGACCATCACTCATTGTAAAGACCGGGGCCGTCCGGGTTTCCGGGCGGCCGGTTAGGCCATGGTGTTATGCCGGTTCATCCGCGCCATAAACCCCATCCCCACCAGCGCCATCATCAGCGCTACCACCCCAATTACCCAGAAAAACACCCCGTCGCCATAGCGCGCCATCACCAGCCCAAGGATCAACGGCGATGTTATTCCCCCCGCCAATCCTGCGGCAATAATGGTTGGTGTCACCCGTGGATCATGCCCCATCTGCAGGGTGGCGCAAACGAAAAATGAGGGGAAAAACATCCCGGTAAACACGCCCATCATCACGAAAAATGGTCCCGCGCTGACGGTCGCCGCCCCCAATGCGCAAACGCCCGCAAGCCCTAATGCCAGTATCAGCATGGTAAACGGCGGCAGCAGGTTTGAAATCACCACCAGCCCCAGCCGCACCATCAAGAACGCCACAAAGAACATCGACAGCAGTTCTGCCGCCCGGTCCTCTGACGCGCCGCTGGCAATCAGCGCCGTTGGTCCCAGCCCGATCAGACAGGCCTCTACCGCAATCGCCGTCATCCCGAACAGCAAAATTCCGGGCCGCAGCCGAAACGGTTCTGCCGCCCCAACCTGCTCGATAACCCCGTCTTGCCCCGCCGATCCCGCCAGCAGAAACGTCACCACCGCCAACCCGGCCACCAGACCATAGGCAAGCTGCGGCTGGCTGCCAAGCCAGACATAAATCAACGGGGCCGAAATCGCGCCCAGCCCGAAAATAGCGTTCACAAAGCTTACCATAGCCGGCCCACGCGCACCAAACCGCGTCAAAAACCGCCGGTTAAAGATCACGGTCGAGGCACCATACCCCGCGCCGAAAAACACCGCTCCCAGCAGCGTCACGCTCCACACCGGCCCCAACGCCACCAGTGCTGCCCCCGCTGCCATCGCCGCCACAACCACCCGTGGCGTGATCAGATGCCCGCGCAGGAACATGCCGCCCACGCCGAACGCAGCCCCCACCCAATGTGCCGAAATCAGCAGCGCAGGCTCCGATGGCCCCAGCCCGAACGCCCGCGCAAACGCCGGTATTGCCGGGCCATACATCGACTGCCCCGCCCCCATCAGCACAAAGGTTAAAAGCCCCGCCACCAGCAGCCCAAAATTCGCCCGTATCACTTGCTGCACGATCTGCCCCTTGCCCGCCGCCCCCGGTTTCGCCGCTAACCTACCCACTGTCAACCAACCCCGCCCTTGCACGACGCCCCGCTTTGCGGCAGTCATGCAAAAGCATAAGTCCAAAAGGCAAACCCCGTGCAAAGCTTCGATCTTGCCGCCTTCCTGCCCTATCAGCTGGCCGTCGCCGCATCGCGCGTCAGCCGGGGGTTTGCCGATCTTTACCGCGCCGAATTCGGCCTTTCGATCCCGGAATGGCGTGTTCTTGCGCATCTTGCCCAATCCGGCGCCGTTTCGGTGCGCGAGATTCACGCCCGCGTTGATATGGATAAATCCAAGGTTTCCCGCGCCGCCGCCCGCCTCGAGGCCGCAGGCCTGATCGAAAAACGCGAGCATCCCACCGACCGCCGCCTGCTCGACATGACCCTGACCGCCAAGGGTACTGATCTGATCGCCCGCATTCTGCCCATCGCACGCGCCTATCAGGCCAAGGTTCTGGCGCAACTCGGCCCCGATGCCGACCCCTTCGCCCGCGCCCTGCAAACCTTGTTAAAGGCCCCCGAATGATCACGCTTTACGACTATTGGCGCTCGTCCGCCGCCTACCGTTTGCGCATCGCTCTGGGCCTGTTGAACCTGCCCTACACCGCGATTCCCGTCGATCTGCTAAAGGGCGAGCATCGCCAGACCGCCAACCTTGCCCGCAACCCCCAAGGCCTTGTTCCCACACTGGAAGTCGACGGTCAGACCCTTACCCAATCACTTGCAATCCTTGAATATCTTGATGAGACCCGTGGCGCGCATTTCCTGCCCAAAACCCCGGTCGCCCGCGCCCGAACCCGCGCCCTCGCCTATGCCGTGGCGATGGAAATTCACCCGGTCTGCAACCTTTCCGTCGCCCGCCACGCGGTCGATGCCTCGAACGGTGCGATCACCATCGAAGGCTGGATGCAGCATTTCATCCGCCGTGGCCTGACCGCCCTTGAGACCATGCTAGCCCATCCCGCCACGGGCCGCTTTTGTCACGGCGATCAGATCACCATCGCCGACATTTGTCTGGTGCCGCAGGTCTATAATGCCCACCGTTGGGGTGTCGACGTGACGTCGCTCTCGCAAATCAACCGGATCATCGGCAACCTGTCGGACATTCCGGCCATTGCCGCAGCGCATCCCGACCGCCACCAACCGAAAGGCTAAAACCATGACCGATATTGTCATCCTCTCTGGCGCCCGTACCGCCATCGGCACGTTTGGTGGCGCTCTGTCCGGCATCGGCCCGATTGACCTCGCCACCATCGCCGCAAAGGCCGCCATTGCCCGCGCCGGGATTGACCCGGCTCTGATCGGCCACACCGTATTTGGCCACGTCATCAACACCGAACCGCGCGACATGTATCTTTCCCGCGTTGCCGCCATGCAATCGGGCGTGCCCGAAACCACGCCTGCGATGAACGTCAACCGCCTTTGCGGTTCCGGCGCGCAGGCCATCGTTTCCGCCGCTCAGATCCTGATGCTCGGCGACGCCGATTTCGCCCTCGCTGGTGGTGCCGAATGCATGAGCCGCAGCCCCTACATCCTGCAAGCCGCCCGTTTCGGCCAAAAGATGGGCGACACCAAAGCCCTCGATATGATGACCGGCGCGCTGACCTGTCCGTTTGGCACCGGTCACATGGGCATCACCGCCGAAAACGTCGCCGCGCAATACGGCCTGACCCGCGCTGATCAGGACGCCTTCGCCCTGCAATCGCAAACCCGCGCCGCCCGCGCCATTGCCGAGGGTCGCTTTGCCCGCGAAATCACCCCGGTCGAAATCACTACCCGCAAGGGCACCGTCAATTTCGCCACAGATGAGCATCCCAAGGCCAGCACGCTTGAAACCCTCGCCGCCCTGAGACCCGCGTTCCAAAAAGACGGCACCGTTACCGCAGGCAATGCCAGCGGGATCAATGATGGTGCCGCCGCCCTGATCCTCGCCCGCGCGTCCGCTGCAAAAACCGCAGGCCTTAAACCCATCGCCCGCATTCTTGGCTATGCCCATGCCGGGGTTCGCCCCGACGTCATGGGCCTTGGTCCGATCCCGGCCGTTCAGGCCTTGCTTGCCCGCACCGGCCTTGCCCTCTCCGACTTCGATGTAATCGAATCGAACGAGGCTTTCGCCGCCCAAGCCCTCGCCGTCAACAAGGCCCTCGGTCTTGACCCCGAACGCGTCAACCCCAACGGCGGTGCCATCGCCCTTGGCCACCCCGTCGGGGCCACAGGCGCGCTGATCACCGTCAAAGCCATGTATGAACTTGAACGCACCGGTGGCAAACGCGCCCTGATCACCATGTGCATCGGTGGTGGCCAAGGCATCGCGCTGGCGATCGAGGCGCTGTAGCGCGAAAATTCATGTATGGCGCAAAGCCATACATCAACCATACGCACAGCATACCTACCGAATGCGCACTTTTGCCCGCGCCGAACGCCCCTGCGCATCAATCACCGACAGCGTCACAAACCCGGCTCCCGGCAGCGTCAGCATGGTCTCGCGCGCCTTCAACGCCACCGCCAATGGCACCCCGTCCGCCAGCCAGGTAAACGGCGCAACCCCGCCGCGCACCCGCACCAAAAGCCCCTGATCCAGTAGTTCCACCTCAGACCCATCGGGCGGAAAATCCACCCTTGGTGCATCTGCCGCTACCTCAAATGCAGCGTTACGCGACCGGAACCTTTGCAGCGGCAAGGGTAATTGAGCGTTTGAAACCAATAGAGTAGCCGCAGGGGCAGGGGGTTGCGGCACCAATTCCGGCTTTAGCCGATTGAACGCCTGAAACAAAACCGGGGCCGCCAATTCCGCGCCAAACGCCCCCGGCACGGGCGTGCCATCCGCCCGCCCCATCCACACCCCAATGACGTGCTGCCCGTCAAATCCAATCGCCCAAGCATCGCGGTGCCCATAGCTGGTGCCGGTTTTATAGGCCAATCGGTTGGCAGGCGCACCCGGCGGCGGCGTCAGTCCTGACAAAATATCCGCCACCTGCCAGGCCGCCACACCCGAGATAACCCTTTGACCTTCAACGCTTTCTCCGGTCACGCGCAGCGGCAAAGCCACGCCCCCCCGCGCCATCGCGGCGTATAATTGCACCATATCCTCCAGCGTCACACCGACGCCACCCAGCGCCACCGCCAGCCCCGGTTGCCCCCCCGGCACCACCGCCTCCATCCCCGCCCGCCGCATCGCCCCCAGCAGTTTTGCAGGCCCCAAAGCGTCGGTTAAAACCACTGCCGGGATGTTTAGCGACAGTTGCAGCGCCTCACGTAATCGGATCGTGCCACGAAAAACCTTGTCGAAATTCTGTGGCGCATAGCTGCCAAAAACCGTCGGGCGATCCTCGATCAGCGTCTCGGGATGCGCCAGCCCTTCATCAAAAGCCAGCCCATAAATCAAGGGCTTAAGCGTCGATCCGGGGCTGCGTACTGCCCGCGTCATGTCAACAAATCCCTGTCGCGCGTCCGCTTGATAGGCGGCCGACCCAACGCTTGCCAGCACCTCGCCCGACCGATGATCCGCCACCACAATGGCCACCTGCAACCGCGCGCCTTGCCCGGCCACCGCATCTGCCGCCAATGCCTCGATCTTGCGCTGCAGGCCGCCATCAATCGTCAGTACATGCCGCAAAACCGCCGGTGCCTCGGTCACCACCCGATCCGCCAAATGCGGTGCAAACTGGGGAAAGGCTTTGCGCCGATCTGGTACCGCCTCGGTTTGCGCAGCCGCAGCCTGATCGGCGTCAATCACCCCATCCTGCACCGCCCGCGCCAGTACCCGCCCCCGCGCCGCCCCCGCCGCGCCTGCGTTGCGGTCTGGCCTGCGCCCCTCGGGTGATTGCGGAATGGCCACCAGCAGCGCTGCCTGCGCCGGGGTTAACCGTTTGGGTTCCTTGCCAAAATAGGCCAAAGACGCCGCGCGCACCCCTTCGATATTGCCGCCATAAGGTGCCAGATGCAGATACAGTTGCACGATCTGATCCTTGGTCAACCGCCGCTCCAACGCCAGCGCCACCCGCACCTGCCGCAGCTTGCCGCCAACTTTTCCGGTTCCGCTTTCCTCCAACAACCGCGCCACCTGCATCGTCAAGGTCGAGCCGCCCGACACCACCCGCCCATTCCAGGCGGCCTGCGCAATGGCCCGCGCCATCGCCCAACCGTCCACCCCGGAATGCTGATAAAACCGCTTGTCCTCATAGGTCAGCAGCATCGCCAGATACCCGGCATCCACAGAACCAGGCTCCACCGCCATGCGCCAACGGCCATCGGCAACAGTGTAGGCACGCAATAAATCACCTTTGCGATCAACCACTTCCACGGATGTTTCCACCCGCAGCGATGGCAATATCGTTGCAGCTACCCAAGTGTCGCCCGCATCGCGCGCAAAGGCCGCCACCCATAGAGCAGCGGCCAAGGCGATGGGCCATCTGGCCCGCATCACTCGGAAATCGTGATCTGTCCGACGTCAGACCGCGCCCTGAAATCAGGCCGATACATGTCTTCGACCGAGGCTGCCGGATGATGAAATACCCCCGGCGAGATGGCGCGCACAACATAGGCAAGCCGGAAAGGCTCGTTTCCATAGCGATCTACTGCCGTCAGGAAACGATCCTGCCGGAACTCGCTATACGCCACTTCTTCGGTCAGGTTCAGCCAATCCAAGGCACCAATAGACCCTGCCCGGATCAGGTTCGGATTGTCGATCTCGAACCCAGCTGGCAGCGGATCGGCGACCATCAGCCGCGCCTCGCCGGTGCCAAAAGGTGTTATTTCCAGCACAGTTACCAGACGCGTCCCCACTTTCAGATCGTCCAGCGATGCGGCTTCACCATCCAGCGTATAGTAGCTGCGGGTGATGGCATACCCGTTGCCGCCAGCCGCTTCCGGCTCTGACGGCACCCCATAGGTGGTCACCGTCAGGGTCGTCGTTGCCCCCGATCCGTTGGTCACTTCGACAGGCGCTCCGCTGGCATCCAGCACCCGCACCAGCGGCCCTTCGGCGGGTTTGCCATCAATAGTGATGCCTTCGCCGCCGGGCCGGTCAATCAACGCATTGGTTGCCAGCAGCGCCCAAGTCGCCTCTTGCGTCGAAAGGGCAGTGCCTTGCGTCGCCACCCGTGTCGTTAGCGCCTCGCGGTCGATCGCGTTGCTGCCCGCCTCGACGGCCAGCATCAACACCGCCGCCGCATCGCGGTAATTGGTGCCATAATCGGCGCGGAAATATTGCTCGGTCTCTGGCTTCGCCAAGGCATCCATCGCCGCCGCCGCCTTGCGGAACATTGCGTCGGCACGGGCCTGATCGCCATAGCTTGCCAGTGCGGCACCCAATTGCGCCTGTGCAAGTGCGGTCGAGAACGCATCGCCCTTTACATCTGCATAGTACCGCAGATCGCCAACCGCCGCCGCCCCTTCGCGTGCGAGAACCATTAGTGCGTAGGCAAGCGCCTCGCCGCCCGCATCAAAATCGGCGGTATAGTTCACCTGATTTCGAAGGTTATCAAGCGCTTGGCGGAAGGCCAGATCCGGCACTGCATAGCCTTGGGTCCGGGCGCGTGACAGGAAATCGGTCACATAGGCGTCCAGCCACATATCGCCCGTCGACGGCCCCCACAGACCAAACGCCCCTTCGGCCGATTGGTTTTGCAGAATTTCCGCCACAGCCTGTTCAATGCGCAGGGTGATATTTTCGGCGCCTTTCAGGTTCATCGCCGCCGCCACTTGGTCGAAATACAACAGCGGCATCGCCTTGGATGTCATCTGTTCGGTGCAGCCATAGGGGTAACGGTCCAGCGCCGCCAACAGCCCCGGCGCATTCAGTCGCGCAATCGGGCCAATTGCCATGGTGGCACTGCCAGTGCCTGCGGCAAGTCCGGCAAACACATCAGAGTTGAAGGTAAAGCTTTGCCCGGCTGCCAGATCAAACCGGCTGACACGCGCCAATTCCGGGTCGTTCACTTGCACCGGAATGGTTAAGGTTTTCTTCAACTGCTTGCCGTCGGGCGTGGTCAAAGCAATTTCAATAGTGTGGATACCCACCTCACCTGCCGTCACCGGCACGGCAAAAACCATTTTGCCTTTGTCGGCCAGATCAAATCCCGAAGGCACGTCGCCCAGCGTCACACCCTTGGCCGAAAGATCCAGCCCCATGCGGCCAGCAGGCCC
>JBAVTI010000187.1:0-6950 GCA_049696055.1 Paracoccaceae bacterium
CCTTTTCAATTGCAATGATGAAAACGAAGGTGTTGAAAAGGTATTTACGTCACTTTGGGGCAAACGGTGCAGCCCCCAGGGCCACACCGTTCCTTGCGCCGCTCATTGGGGATGAGGACACGGCGCAGATCGTCTCAAGACCCATCGGAGGGGAGCAATTGCCCCGACGGCCTTTTCGAAACCCGGCCCCCAGGAAGCGGGAGACCGGGCGCAGAGAGAAAGATTGAAAATACAACCCCAGCCCGTCTGCATGTTCCTTGGCCGAAGCCACCACTCGCGGAACAAGGAGAAGACTGCCACTTTACGTTGCGTCAGGTAAGTAGGGGAATCCTTACCTGTTTATTAAGACAGGTGCGGTTGGTCGGGACGGGATTGCCGATCAGGCGCTGTCAGCAAGCGGGGCTGGGTTTAGCGAGGGCGCGCGCTGAAAAATGGTGTTCAGCAGGGCGGCCTTGGCCACAGCCTGAGCGGTGGTATCGACATCCAGCGCCTCGCGCGCAAGGCGCAGGTGTTTTTCCACCATGGCGGTCGATATTTCCATTAAAATGGCGATGTCTTGCGTGGTTTTGCCATTGGCCACCCATTCCAGCGCCTCGCGCTGACGCTCGGTAAGGGCGCGGCGGCGGGTGACCAGCGGCAGCTGGGTTATTTTAAGGTGCATCATATTGGCGACAGCGGTGATTTCCTGCCCCGACACCGCCCAGATCCGGTCAACATCATCATGCGTCATGCCGATATTGGCGATCAGGCCCATGGCCCCTTTGCTGCGGGCGGAAACCTCGGGGAAGCTGATGGAAATGCCCGCGATCACGCCCATGGCTATGTTGGTGCGCACAGCCTCGGCCTCGGACGGGGGCAGGGTGCCGGCATCGTAGGCCTCTTGCACCCAACGCCAGGTGCAAGCGCCCTCATTCTGGGTGACCCAGCGAAACATCGGGGTCTTGGCGTAAAACCCGTCACGGAAGTAGAGCCGGGCATAATCGGGGGTGTTCGAGCTAAGATACAGCGCATCATCCGGGTCGCCGATGGATTTTTGCGTGCGAAACCGGGTGAAGCCATAGTTGACGCGGGCAAAGCCAAGGTCGCGGAAGAACCCCAGCGACATGTCCCAGACCGCATCAACCGATCCGGCCTGCGCAATCTTGCTAAGGAGGGTAAAGACCTCGGACACCGGGTTTCCTGACTGCAATGACGGCGCAAGGCAGGGGCAGGGGCCAGACCCCAAATTCCCGACGCCGCGCCAAACTGTTCTCATCCCACCTCTTGTCTTACCGATCCGGGACGTGGTTTGTCGAGACTTAAGGCAAGGTGATTCCGGCAATACCGGACAGACGGGGTGGAATATGACGGATCAGGCGCGGTTTGATGTGGTGATCATCGGGGGGGCGGTGATGGGGGCATCGGCGGCCTGGTGGCTGACGGGAATGCAACCGGGCATCAAGGTTTTGGTGGTTGAGCGGGATCCCAGCTTTGCTTTTGCCTCGACCGCGCTGTCGGTGGCGTCGATCCGCCAGCAGTTCACCACGGCGGTGAATGTGGAAATCAGCCGGTTCGGGATCGGGTTTATCCGGGATTTCGGGCAGATCATGGGGCCTGCGGCGGGGGTGGCCTCGCTGGGGTTAAAGGAAAACGGTTATCTGTTTTTGACCAACACCCAAAGCGGCAAGGCGACACTGGAGCAGGCGGTGGCGATGCAGGGCGCGCATGGGGCGGCGACGATGATGCAGACACCAGAGCAAATCAAGGCGCGCTATCCGTGGCTGGAGGTCGGCGATCTGACGGCAGGATCGTTCGGGCCGCGTGACGAAGGTTGGTTTGATAACATGGGGTTACTGGGCGGCTTTCGTGCGGCGGCCAAAGCGCGCGGGGCGCAGTTTGTGTCAGATACCGCCATTGGCATCGAGGTGGAGGCAGGCCGGGTGACCGCAGTGACGCTTGCCAAGGGCGGGCGCGTCGCCTGTGGCGTGGCGATCAATGCGGCGGGCACCCGTGCGGCCGAGGTGATGCGGATGGCGGGGTTGCAGCTGCCAGTGGAGCCCCGCAAGCGCACGGTTTTCGTGATTGATGCGCCCAACGCGCGCCACCCCGATGCGCCGCTGTTGGTGGATGCGGGGTATTATCTGCGCCCCGAGCAGAACCATTGGATCACAGCCACGGTGCCGCAAGACGATGGACCCTGTGATTTCAATGACTTCGAACCCGATCTTCATCTGTTTGAGGACGTGATCTGGGAGCAGTTATACACCCGCGCGCCGGGGTTTGATGCGGTGAAGGTGATCCGCCATTGGGTGGGACATTATGCCTATAACACCTTGGATCAAAACGCTATTCTGGGGCCGCACCCGGATTTGCCGAACCTGTTCTTGATGAATGGATTTTCGGGGCATGGCTTGCAGCAATCGCCCGCCGTGGGGCGCGGGATTGCCGAGCATATTCTGACCGGGGGTTGGCAAAGTCTTGATCTGAGCGATCTTGGGGTGGAACGGGTGCTGGCGGGGCGGGCGTTTCGCGAACAGGCGATTGTGTAAGGCTATGCGCCGTTGCGCACGGTTTCACGGCGGCACGAGACCAGGGTTTTGGCGGTCAGATCCGGGGCGAGTTTGCGCATGGCGTCATATTGGGTCAGGAACACCTCGCCGGTCAGGTCTTGCAGAAAATGCGAGCGGCGCAGGCGGTCCATCACCGGGCCTTTGACCTCGGACAGGTGCAGCGCCACCCCGGCATCGCGCAGGCGGGCATTGACGGTTTCCAGGCTTTCCAAAGCCGACGCATCGACCGCATTGACCGCCGGGAACATCAGCACCACATGGCGATAGGCCGGATTTTGCGCGATGGCGGCGTAGATGGTGTCTTCAAGAAACCGCGCATTGGGGAAATACAGGCTTTCGTCAATGCGGATCGACAGCACGTCAGGGGCGGTGACCACGGCATGGCGGTCGATGTTGCGAAAGTGTTCCGTTCCAGGCACTTGGCCGACAATGGCGACATGCGGGCGCGAGGTGCGGTAGAGGTGCAGCACCAGCGACAGGATGACACCGGCGGTGATGCCGGCCTCGACGCCAGAGCCGAGCGTCACCAGAATGGTCGCCATCATCGCGGCAAAATCGGCGCGGCTGTAGGCATAGATGCGCTTGATGGCGGCCAGATCGACGAGGCTTAGCACCGCGACAATGATGGTGGCGGCCAGCGTGGCTTTGGGCAGATAGGTGAGCAGGGGGGTCAGAAATACCGTGGCCAGTGCCATGCCGATGGCGGTAAAGGCACCTGCGGCCGGGGTTTCGGCACCGGCATCAAAGTTGACGACCGAGCGCGCAAAACCGCCCGTCACCGGAAAACCACCCGAGACGGCCGAGCCGATGTTGGCAGCACCCAGTGCGACCAATTCCTGATCAGGATCAATGCGTTGGCGGCGTTTGGCGGCAAGGGTTTGCGCCACCGATATGGTCTCGACGTAGCCGACGATGGAAATCAGCGCGGCAGGCACCAAAATCTGCCGCCACAGGCCCAGATCAAACGGTGGCAGGGTTGGCACCGGCAGGCCTTTGGGCACCTCGCCGACAATCGCCACGCCCCAATTGGCCAACCCGAGCGCAAAGGTAACCAAGGTTGTTACCGCCACTGCAGCCACCGGTGCCGCACGGGCGATAACGCCTGCCATTTTATCAGAGTAGCCCTTTTTCGCCTTGAGCCAGCCCTTCATTTTGGTGCGTGACCAATACAAAAACACCGTGGCGGGCACCCCGATGATCAAGGTGGCAAGATTGATCTGACCAAGATTTTCCCAGATATTTGCTAGCAATTCCAGCAGGTTGGTGCCGCCCGCCTTGATGCCAAGGATATGGGGCAACTGACCCGCCGCGATGATAATCGCCGAGGCGCTGATAAAGCCCGAAATCACCGGGTGGCTTAGGAAATTGGCAATGAACCCCAGCCGCAACAGCCCCATCGCCAGCAGCATCAGCCCCGACAGGAACGCCAGCGCAATCGCGGCACCGTAATATTCGGGCGTGCCGACGGTGGTAAATTCGCTGATGGCGGCGGCGGTCATCAGACTTGCAACCGCCACCGGACCCACCGCCAAAGTGCGGCTGGTGCCAAAAACCGTGTAGATCAATAGCGGTGCGATCGAGGCATAAAGCCCAACCTCGGCCGGAAGCCCGGCAAGCAAGGCATAGGCAAGTGATTGTGGGATCAGCATGATGGTGACGATCAGGGCGGCCAGCAGATCATTGCTAAGCGTCTGACGATCATAGGTCGCCGCCCAATCCTTGATCGGGAAATAGCGCGAGAACATGGCATATCCTTTGGGCGGCGGGGTCTGTGCTGTAATAAAGGAATACTGAGACATATAGCAAGTATTGAATGTAAGATAAGATCTATCGGCGCAAAAAGCGCATTTGGGGCCGTGGTGAAAGGCGCGCTCGGTTGTGAAACGTCTGCGTGTCACTGAGATACCTGAGGCGTTTACCTAGCAGACGGCGGACATGGAAACCGTTATTGGAAGTAAGGCCAATGAGTTGTGGGGCTGCATTGATGTTCGGCGTCAGGCAGAGCATCAAGGTATAGGGCTGAGCCGCGTTGGCCGCACAATGAGGCGGCAATGGTGGTTTCAGGCCCCTTTGGAGAGTATTTAGATTACATAATATTGATTATAGGATAAACATATGTAGGCGCAAAGTAGAAATGTCCCAAGTGAACAAAGTTGAAGTGTCACCCTCGTCTCTCGCGTCGAATGATCTTTTGTTGGGCGCGCCGCAAGATGTGTACGGGCGTTATTGCGAGCGAAACCGCTCGTCGCGCTGCAGCGAATGAGTTGGAATTGGATTTGAGAAAGCTTAAGCTTGAACAAGCCCGTTCTGCCGTCCAATCTGATGCATGGGCAAACCTGCTTTTGGTAAGCGCCCGCAAACAATCGGGGTAAGCAATGGTTTTGCTGCTAGTCGTTCTCTTGGCGCTGCTTCTGTTCGGCCCCTTGCCAACTCTGGTTCTGTTTCTGTTATGGTGCCTACTAAAGGTGCTGATGGCATTACTCGTTTGGGGCCTAACCCCCAAGGGCCGGAATTAGACCAATTTAAGCGACCTGTCCGGCAGCCCAGCCTGATGACCATGCCCATTGGAAATTATAGCCGCCCAGCCAACCGGTTACGTCAACAACCTCACCAATGAAATAAAGCCCCGGTACCTTGCGGGCTTGCAGGGTTTTGGCATCCAGATCATCGGTGTCCACGCCACCAAGCGTTACTTCGGCGGTGCGGTAGCCTTCAGAGCCAACCGGGCGCAGCTGCCATGCGTGAACCAGGCTGGCCACCCGGTCTAGTGTGGCGTTCGACTGATCGGCAAGATTGCCACTGACACCCGCAAGGGTTTCGATATGGCGTGCCAGTTTCTCGGGCATAATTTGCGCGAGGGCGGTGCGCAGGGCGATGCGGCCACCCTGCCCCTTGAGGTTGCGCAAGGTGGCGGCGGCATCTTGGTTTCGGGCGAGATTGAGGGTGATGGGATCGCCGACCTGCCAGTAAGAGCTGATTTGCAGAATCGCCGGGCCGGAAAGGCCGCGATGGGTGAACAGTATAGCCTCGTCAAAACCGGTGCCATTGGCGCTGGCGCGGCCCTCGACAGCGGTGCCAGACAGCGATTTCAGGGTCTCAAGCTCTTGATCGGCGAAGGTAAGCGGCACCAAGGCCGGGCGGGTTTCGACGATACGCAAGCCAAAGGCGGTGGCGACGCGGTAGCCGTAATTGGTGGCGCCCATTTTCGGGATGGATTTGCCGCCGGTGGCGATGACGACGGATGCGGCGGTGACGGGGCCGCGTGAGGTGTCGATGGCAAAGCCGGTGGCGGTCTTGGTGACCTCGGCCAAGCTGGTTTCAAGCCAGAGGGTGCCGCGCGCGGCGTAGAAGTCGCGTAGCAGCATCGCGGTGATCTGGGTGGCGGGGCCGTCGCAGAACAGCTGACCAAGGGTTTTCTCGTGCCACGCGATCCCTGCCCCGTCGATGCGGGCGATGAAATCCCATTGGGTGAAGCGTTTCAGGGCGGACAAAGCGAAGCGCGGGTTTTGTGATAAAAAACGGTCGGCGGCGATGTTGAGGTTGGTGAAATTACAGCGGCCGCCGCCCGAGATGCGGATCTTTTCGCCGGCGGCTTTGGCGTGGTCGATGACCAGAACGCGGCGGCCGCGGCGGGCGGCTTCGATCGCGCAGAACAGGCCGGCGGCACCGGCGCCGAGGATGACGACATCATAGGTTTCCATGCCCCCCTGTTACCCCGATGCGCGGTCTGGGGCAACGTGGGGAAGTTGCGTGATAATTTGCGCAAATTGGCCCTTGCGGGCGCGGGGATGCTTCGCTAAATACCCCCTCACGTTGGGGCGTCGCCAAGCGGTAAGGCATCGGTTTTTGGTACCGACATTCGGAGGTTCGATCCCTCCCGCCCCAGCCAACTTCCCGGAAATTACCAGGGTTACACCGCCTTTTCAGGGGGCATAACACGCGTGTTATGCGCGGTAAGACATTGATTCTAAATGGAATCGCCCAGTTTGTTGGGGATTCGGTAAGGGCTGACACGGGGAGCGGTGCCGCATCCCTGCCCTGAGTGTGCGCCGCGCGGGGTCAGCGGCGGGCATGTTGCTGCCCCACTCGCTGCCCCAAATACGGGAGTAACGGGAGGCAGGGTTTTGGGTTTGCGACGGCCAATGCCACAGGTTCAGAGAAGTTCGAAATCCACTCTCTATTCAAAAGTTTCCGTTCGCGTCGCAGATGCGCTGTACAAATGTGGCTACGCTCGGAGCACAAAGCATTCGAACATCCGGCTCATACATATCGGCGGGGCCAGCTTGGAACATCCATCCGACCACAGTAAATGGATGGACTCCCATGGCCTCTAGGTATTGCCCCACAAGACCATAGATTGGATCGTCCAAGGTTAGCGCAACACCTTCACCAACATATATC